>CALDNT010000074.1 GCA_937915145.1 uncultured Reyranella sp. | reverse complement strand
CTTGGCAATGCCATGGGCTGTATCGTGACCGCCTATCAGAACAAGACACCGCTGATCCTGACGGCCGGCCAGCAGACCCGTGAAATGCTGATACACGAACCGCTGCTGACCAACATCCAGGCCGTGAACCTGCCCAAGCCATGGGTGAAATGGTCCTACGAACCTGCTCGTCCCGAGGACGTGCCGGCAGCCTTCATGCGCGCCTATGCCGCCGCGCTGCAGCCGCCGGCCGGACCGGTGTTCCTGTCGCTGCCGCTCGACGACTGGGACAAGGAGATGCCGGAAGCCGATGTCTTCCGCACCGTCGCCACCCGGGTCGGCCCCGATCCGGCCCGCCTTGCCGACTTCGCCGGACGCATCAACGCCGCGGCCCGGCCCGTCGTGGTGTTCGGCTCGGATCTCGCGCGCAGCCAGGCCTGGGCCGACGGCATCGCCTTCGCCGAGCGCCTCGGCGTGCCGGTATGGACGGCGCCCTTCGCCGAGCGTACGCCCTTCCCGGAAACCCATCCCCTGCATGCCGGCGCCCTGCCGTCGGCGATCGGTCCGCTCGGCGACAGACTTGCCGGCCACGACCTGGTGATCGTCGTCGGCGCGCCGGTGTTCCGCTACTACCCCTTCGTCGCTGGCGCCTATCTGCCCAAGGGCGCCAAGCTGCTGCAGATCACCGACGATCCGGACATGTCGGCCAAGGCCCCGGTCGGCGACAGCCTGCTGTCCGACGCCAAACTCTTCCTCGAGGCGATCCTGCCGCTGCTCAAGCAGCGGCCGAATGCGGCAGGCGGTTCCTTGCGCAAGCCGCCGGCGCCGGCCGACACCACGACCTTGCCGCTTACGCCCGCCGCGGTGATGAGCCTGGTGCGCGCGGCCTGTCCGGCGGAGTTCGTGCTGGTCGAAGAATCGCCCTCGAACGTGCCGGAGATGACCGATCACTTCCGCATCGACCGGCCAGACAGTTTCTACACCTTTGCCTCGGGCGGACTGGGTTGGGACATGCCGGCGGCGGTCGGCCTCGCCCTGGCCGAACGCAAGAGCGGCCGCAACCGGCCGGTCTTGGCATTGATGGGCGACGGCTCGTTCCAGTACTCCGTGCAGAGCCTCTACTCCGCCGTGCAACAGAAGGCGCACACAGTCTTCGTGGTGCTGCAGAACGAGGAGTACGCCATCCTGAAGGCCTTCGCCGAACTCGAGGAGACGCCGAACGTGCCCGGCCTCGATCTCCCCGGCATCGACATCGTCTCCCTGGCCAAGGGCTACGGCGCACCGGCCGTACTGGCGAAGACCGCGGCGGAAGTAACCGAAGCCATCGGCGTGGCACTGAAGCGGCCAGGCGCCAGCGTGGTCGTCGTGCCCATCACCAAGCGCTTCCATTCGCTGCTATAAGGACCAGCAGCCTCGACGAGTGATCTGACGGCCTTGGGCACTGTCGCTGCCGGGGCCCATAGTGTTGGGAAACGAGAGAGGAACTGAATGATCCGGTCTGTTGTCCTGGCACCAGTACCCTGCGTGCATCTCGCATCGACGAGCAGCGTTGCCGGCCTGAGCGCGAGCGTGTTCTTTGGCAGCAGCCACGAAGCGGTGCCGCCACTGCCGCTCGGGGTGCCGGTGTTCATCTATGCCTCGATACCGCCGCATCCGCTGTTCAGGCCGGGGCAATTTTCATGGACCGGCACCCTGGGCTCCGTCGTACGTGCGGTCGAAAGCGGCCCGCGCAGCGGCAAGTGCCCGGACGCCACCAGACGTCCTCCGACTGCGGAAGAGAAGGACGGACCGTTCCTCTATTTCTGGGAAGTCCAGGGCCTCGAGCAGCTGACGACGCCCCGTAGCCTCGCCGACTTCAAGTCGAAGACCTCGATCAACGAGGTGCCGCGCTGGCCGGTTGTCGCCGAGCTCGACTACTAGAGGCCGGCGAGCCCCTCTCGTGGACGCGCTTGCGATCTTTCTCATCTACCTGGTGCCGTTCCTGGCCATCGGCTTCGTGGCCAAGCGGCTGATCGACCGGTGGATGAAGGCAAAAGGCGCGCCCTTGTCCGACGTCCAGGCGCAGGCCGGTCCGAACCGCCGCAAGCGCAAGCTCTTCCTTCTGGGGATCTGGCGCAACGAGGACTGAGGCTCTCGCGTCGCACCCATCTGGATGTCAGCTCGACAGCCGGTTCAGCAGCCGCGAATGGAAGCGGCTGTAGCCGAAATAGACCGCGAGCCCGATCACCAGCCACACCGCCAGCCGCAGCCATGTCGCTGGCGTCATGCCGGCCATCAGGCCGAGGCAGGACAGGATACCCAGCAGCGGCACCCACGGCACGTGCGGCACGCGGAACGGCCGGTGCGTGTGGGGCTCGATCGTCCGCAGATAGATGACCGCGACGCAGACCAGGATGAAGGCGAACAGCGTGCCCACTCCCACCATCTCGTCGAGGATGTCGAGCGGCACCACCGCCGCCACGCCCGCCACCACGATGCCGATCACGATCTGGCTGATCCAGGGCGTGCGCAGCCTGGGATGCAGGCGGCCCACCACCGGCGGCAGCAGCCCGTCGCTGGCCATGGTGGCGAAGATCCGGCTCTGGCCATAGAGCAGCACCAGAATGACCGTCGTAAGCCCGATCAGCGCGCCCAGCTCGATGAACAACGAGAACCATTCGTGCCCCATGACGCGCACACCCTTGGCGACGGGATCGGGCACGTTCAGCTCGGCATAGGGCACCAGCCCGGTCAGCACGCCGGCCACCAGCACATAAAGCACGGTCGAAAGGCCGAGCGAGCCGAGGATGCCGATCGGCATGTCGCGCTGCGGCCGCCTGGCCTCCTGGGCGCAGTTCGAGACCGCATCGAAACCGATGTAGGCGAAGAACACGATGGAGGCGCCGCGCAGGATGCCGCTGAAGCCGAACGATCCGAAGTCGCCGGTGTTGGCCGGGATGAACGGCCGCCAGTTGGCGGCGTTCACATAGAATGCGCCAAGTCCGACGAAGGCCACCACCACCGTGAGCTTGATCGCCACCATGATGTTGTTGAGCCGCGCCGACTCCTTTGTCCCGCCGATCAGCAGCACGGTGATCAGCCCGACGATGACGGCGGCCGGCAGGTTGGCGATCGCGGTCGCCTTGCTGCCATCCGCCAGCACGACCGCCTGTCCCGTCGCCGCCACCCATTGCGGCGGAAGCGCCACGCCCAGCATGCCGAGCAGACTGTTGAAATAGCCCGACCAGCCCACCGCCACCGCTGCGCCGCCGATGGCGTATTCAAGGATCAGGTCCCAGCCGATCACCCAGGCCGCAAGCTCGCCCAGCGTCGCATAGGTGTAGGTGTAGGTGCTGCCGGTAACCGGCAGGAAGGCGGAGAGTTCGGCATAGCAAAGCCCGACGAAGGCGCAGGCAATAGCGGCCAGCACAAAGGACAGCACGATGGCCGGACCGGCATTGAGCGCCGCCACCGTGCCCGTGAGCACGAAGATGCCGGCGCCGATGATGGCGCCCACGCCCATGGCGGCGATGCTGACGGGCCCCAGGACCTTGGGAACGCGACGGCCGGGGATTTCGGCCGATGCGACGATGTCGGCGACGGGCTTGCGAGCGAGGAGATTGTTCAAAAGTTCACTCGGCGATCCGAGCGAGCACCGGCAGCAGGTAGCGCCTGAACTGTTGCGGATTTTCCGACATCGGGAAGTGGCCGAGGCCTTCCATCACCTGGAACGACGTCGCCTTCACGAGCCTTGCCAGCTCCGCCGTCAGTTCAGGCGTGGCCGAGAGATCGTATTCGCCGGTCAGCAGATGGAGTGGGCATCTCTTGGTGTCGAGCCCATCCAGCAGTCCGTTCCTGAGATCGCCTTCGGTGAAATAGTAGTGCAGGTCGCCCATGAAAACGGCCGGCCCGCCCTGCATATAATGCCACAGCGTCTCCCACTTCTCGGCGTTGGGCGACGTTGGCGAGATCAGGCACGCCACCGTGCCGGCGGCGGCTTCCTGGCCGTGCACGTCGGGCCGGAACAGGACACCCAGATCGCGCAGCCGCGTGTCGGCTCCGGCCTCGGCATGGGTGGCCGACTGCAGGCCGATCGCCGCCCGGAAATAATCGCCGTGGCGCAAAGACAGATGCAGCACCGCACGGCCACCGATCGAGCAGCCCATCACAATCGGCCGGTCCAGTTCCAGCGCCCGGCAGAACGCCATCACCGTGTCGACATAGAGATCGGTGGTGAGCTTGTAGGCCTCGCGCTCGAAGCCCGGCGGCGGCGAGGATTTTCCATGCCATGGCAGGTCGAAGACGATGACGCGGAAGCGTTTGGTGATCTCGCTGTCGTTCAGAAGCGCGCGATACTGCCGCCCGTCGGCACCGGCAGTGTGAAGACACACCAGCGGAATCCCCTCCCCGGCCTCCTCGAAGTAAATGCGGTGCGGCTGGCCATTGAAGTCGAGCCTGAGGTAGCGGCCTATCACCGGCTCGATCGCGGGCTCGCCGACTGGCGTGGCCCGCTCAACCGGTGCGGCGGGGCGGAGTGCCGCAAAGAGTTGCTCGAGGAAGATCAGATTGCGGCCCCAGGCGACGATATCGCCCTCTACCTTGAGATGACCCATGCGCTGCATGCCCGCCAGGCTCTGGAAGCCGACGGCCGGCACCGGCTTGGCGAACTCGGCCCAATTGGCGGCGGTGGTGGCGAGACTGAAAGCCGCGTCCGGAGCGGCGCCGGGAGTGACGGCGACGCGGGCGCCGATGGTGACTGTCGTGGCCTGCTTGTCGCTCAGTGCGGTGAGCGACAGTGCAGCGAGCGCGGCACGGCGCTGCAGCGCGGGATTGCCGTCGAGTGCGGCCGTCAGTCGTCCGAAGTCGGTCAAGGTTCCTCCCCCCACGAGATTTCTCCTCGTCGTCGAACGAAGCTAGGGATCTGAGGCAAAGACGGCAAGCCGTGCTGCTTGTATCACCGTGGTGAAGCTGCCATCGTTTCGTGCCGACGATACGGCGGAGGCAAGCAATGCCACGAAGCAATCCGGATCGGACGGTGAGGCGCATCCTGTGGTGGCTTTGCCTCCTGGTCGCGCCGGCGGTGCTGATCGCCATCGAGCTGTATCATCCCGCCGGTTTTACCGAGCAGCCCGGCATGTACCAGTTCCTCTCGTACGCCGAGCCGCAGGCGCACCACTCGGCGCTGGATTATTTCGGACCGCAATGGTGGTTCACGCTGCACATGATCCAGACCCCGATGATCGGCCTGGTCGCCGTCGGCCTGTGGTTGATGGTCGAGGATATCGACAGCGGCGACGGTACCGCCGCCATGACCTTCGCCTGGCTCGCGCGGGCAGCGACGCTGGTCTTTCTCGTCTACTACACGGTCCTCGACGCAATCGGTGGCATCGGTCTCGGCCAGACACTCCTAACCGTCCAGAACCTGGCGGACGCCGGAGAGCTCGACCTCCGGCAGGTCGAAGGGATCACGGTGCTGCTGAACACCGTATGGGCGGATCCGGTGATCGGCGGCGTCGGCTCGTTGGTCAGCCGGATCGGCTCATGGGCGGCCTTTGCAACCGCCGTCTTCGCGGCGGCGGCGCTGGTGCTCGCCGACCGGGCAGGCTGGGCCAACATGGTGCCCCTGCTGGGCTTCGGCTGGGAACTGCAGGTCAGCCACGCAAGCCCGCATGGGCCGATCGCCTTCGGCCTGCTGATCGTGGCCGCGGGCTGGCTCAGGTGGTCGCGGAGCCGGCGTATCTTGGCTTGACCGGCTGTTTCTTATATCCTATCCTCCTCTTGAAAGGAGAGTGCGATGCCCCGACTCATGCCCGCAGCCAACCTCGACGGGAACGCACGCCAAGCCGGGATTTCAAAAATGCACGCTTTTGCCGCGCACGCAGCGACACCGTCCGCCAGATCCTTCTCCATAAAATTCAACATCTTGCGAGGCTTTCCAGCGGACTCACGACCTCCACAGGTCGCGGAGGTCGGCTTATGGCACCCGGGCCCCGGGACCATATGAACAAGATGCGCATCCCTGTTCTCGCTCTGATCTTGATCAGTAGCCTCGCCGGTAGCGCCACGGCCCAGGTCGACCATCGCTTCCCGGGAGCCTCCTCCGGGCAGTTCGCGCCACCGGCGCCGCCCGCACCCACGCCCGGTCCGCCGGTCGCGGCCTATCCCAACACCGAGTCGCTGGCGCGCGACCGCATCCAGTCGCAGGGCTACAAGATCCAGCGGCTGGACCAGCAGAACAACGGCGCATGGAAGGCCGAGACCCGCCGCGATGCCGTGCCGACCCGGCCGCGCGGCGTGCCGAGCGAGGTCACGATCCAGCCCAACGGCCAGATGCAGGAGAAAAGGGAGTAGTGCCCTAGCGGCGGCCGGCCAGCGCGCGGTTCTCGAGGCGGCTCAGCAGCCGCACCAGCGGCCACAGCATCAGGAAGTAGATGATGGCGGCGACCACGATCGGCGTCGGATTGTAGGTCAGGCTCTGGGCCTGGCGCGCTTGGTAGAGAAGTTCCGGCACCGCTACAACGCTGCCGAGCGATGTGAGTTTCACCACTTCGAGCGTGTTGGACAGAAGATCGGGCATCACGTTGCGCACCGCCTGGGGCAACACGATGTAGCCCAGCGCCTGGAGGCGGCCGAGACCGGTCGAGCGCGCGGCCTCGACCTGACCGGCCGGAATCGATTCGATGCCGGCCCGGAAAATCTCGCCGTAGTAGGCGCCGGTGTTGAGAAAGAACGCAATGGCCACGCAGGCGAAGCCGCCGAGATCGAGGCCGGCGAAGGGCAGGCCCGCGAACAGGAGGATCAACAGCACCAGCGGCGGGAAGGCGCGGAAGAAATCGACCCAGGCCATCAGCGGCCAGCGCACCAGCGGATGGCGGATCGAGGCAAGCAGCGCCAGCAGCAAGCCGCCGAACAGGCCGAGCGGCACCACGATCAGCGACAGCAGCACCGTGTTCAGCAGACCCGCCATGACGATCGGCCAGGAGGCGACGATGATGTCGAAGTTGAAGAAGGTCTGGATCATCGCTTCGTCCTCACCGCTTCCACGCGAATTTGCGTTCGAGGCGGCGGGCCAGCACGACGACGGGAAGGAACAGCACGAGGTAGGCCGCCGCCCCCATCATCAGCGGCGAGGGATTGTAGGAATTGGACATCGCCGAGCTTGCCTCACCCAGGATTTCGGTGACGGCCACGACGGTGCCGAGCGCGGTGCCCTTGGTGATGGCGATGGTGCGGTTGGTGAGCGGCGGAATGGTGAGGCGCAGCGCCTGGGGCAGGACCACGTTCATCAGCGTCTGGCCGAACGACAAGCCGGTCGAGCGCGACGCCTCCCACTGGCCTTTGTGAACCGAGGTGATACCGGCCCAGAATATCTCCTCCGAGAAGGCCATCAGCACCAGGGCCAGCGACAGCCAGGTCGACACGAAGCCGGAGAACGACAGGTCGGCATAGGGTAGCCCGAAATAGATCAGTACGATGATCACCAAAGGAGGCAAGGCACGGAACAAATCCACGGTGAAGACGATCAGCCAGTTGAGCGGCCGGATCGCGAGACTGCGGATCAGCGCCAGCGCCAAGCCTGCGCCGAGGCCGGTGATGACGATCAGGACGGCGAGTTCGATGGTGACCACCATGCCGGAAAGAATATCCGGCAGGTACTTGGCCATGACCTTGCCGTTGAAGAACGTGTCGACGAAGCGGTCCCAGGTACTCATCAGTGTCGCTGAATCTGGCCGATGAAGGCCCGCGTGCGGTCATGGGCCGGGTGCTCGAATATCTCGGCCGGCGCCCCCTGCTCCACGATCAGGCCGTCGTCCATGAACACCACGCGATCGGCGGCATTACGGGCAAAGCCCATCTCGTGACTGACGACGATCATGGTCATGCCGCTCTCGCGCAGGGAGCGCATGACTTCCAGCACCGAGCCTACCAGCTCGGGATCGAGCGCACTGGTCGGCTCGTCGAACAGCATGACCCTGGGTTCGAGCGCAATCGAGCGGGCAATGGCGACGCGCTGCTGCTGGCCGCCCGACAGCTGGCCCGGCGTATGTTCGGCGCGGTCGGCGAGACCCACGCGTTCGAGCGCGGCATGACCGAGACGGTCCGCCTCGGCGCGCGACTTGCCGGCAACCTTGCGCAAGGCCAGCGTCACGTTGCCAAGCGCGGTCATATGCGGATAGAGGTTGAAGGACTGGAACACCATGCCGATGCGCTGGCGGGCATGGTTGATGTCGGTCCTGGGGTCGAGCATGTCGATGCCATCGACCACGATCGAGCCGGAGGACGGTTCCTCCAGCCGGTTGAGGCAGCGCAACAGGGTCGACTTGCCCGAACCCGAGGGGCCGATCACGAACACCAGTTCGCGCTCGGCCACCTTGAGATCGACGCCCTTCAGGACATGAAGGGCGCCGAAGTGCTTGTGGATCGCCCGCGCATCGACGATCGATAGAGTGGCCATCCGTTCAGATCAGTTGCACTTGAGTTCGTGCGGAGTCGGATCGTAGCCCGGCATGCCGGGTACGCCGTAGCCCGGCGTGATCACCACGGCGAGGCTGTCGGCGTCGGGCTTCTTGCCGAACCACTTCTCGGCCATCTTGGCGATGGTGCCGTCCTTCTTCATGCAGTCCAGCGCGTCCTGCAGTTCGGCACGCAGCTTGGGATTGTCCTTGGGCACCGGTGCCGCCCAATGGGCCCGGGTCTCCTTCAGTTCAAGGTCGGCAACGAACATCGGATTCTTCGAGGCGGCATAGACGATGGTGGTGTTGCCGCCCAGCGTCGCGTAGGCGCGGCCGGAAAGCACGGCCTGCGTGGCGTCAGGTTGCGTGTCGTAGACCTGGACGGTGAAGCCATGCTTCTCGCCCTCGGCCTTCGCCAGCTTCTCGTACGGGGTGCCCTTGTTGACCGCAACCGCCTTGCCCTTGAGGTCGGCCCAGCTCTTGATCGGGGCGCTGCCCTTCTTGATGCCGAACTGGAAGGCCGTCCACAGATAGCCCGACGTGAAGAGCATCGCCTCGGCGCGTTCCTTGGTCACGGTCGTGGGCGCAGCGATGAAATCGTAGCGGCCCGCCGCCATGCCGGGAATGAGAGTCGAGAAGCTCACGGCGTCGATGGTGATGTCGCGCTTCATGCGTTTGGCGACCTCGGTGAAGAGATCGATCTGGAAGCCCTCGACACCGCCACCCAGCTTGGGCATGGCGTGTGGCGCGAAGGTGCCGTCGACGCCGGTGCGCAACGG
Source organism: uncultured Reyranella sp. (assembly GCA_937915145.1). GTDB lineage: Bacteria > Pseudomonadota > Alphaproteobacteria > Reyranellales > Reyranellaceae > Reyranella. The sequence goes on along the minus strand of CALDNT010000074.1, from coordinate 8,241 downwards.
CGGCTTCTTGTCCTGGGCCAGCGCGGGCCCCGCGCAGATCAGTGCCGCAATCGCAATCGCGGCAAAACGACGATGCATCATGTCATTGGCTCCCTTCCAAGAAATCCCCAAGCGCCGACGTTAGATCAACCATTGTTGGATAGCAATTTTGAGGCCATCCTAGGCGCCATGTCCGACCGCATCCTCGTCATCAATCCCAATTCCACAGAAGCCGTCACCAGAGGCATCGACGCTGCCATGCAGCCGCTGCGCATGAAGGGCGGCCCGACCATCGAGTGCGTGACCCTGAAGGAAGGTCCGCCCGGCATCGAGAGCCAAGCGCATGTCGAACAGGTCGTCGGCCCGATCGGCGAGACAGTCAGGAAGCGCCACAACGACTGTTCCGCCTTCGTCATCGCCTGCTATTCCGATCCCGGCCTGCATGCGGCGCGCGAGATCACCACCAAGCCGGTGCTGGGTATCGCCGAATGCGGCGTTCTGACCGCGCTGACTCTTGGCCAGCGCTTCGGTGTGATCTCGATCCTGAAGAAGTCGATTCCGCGCCACCTGCGCTATGTCGGGCAAATGGGTGTGGCCGACCGCATGGCCGGCGACCGTGCCATTGGCCTTGGTGTGGTCGAGCTCGCCAACGAAGCCATCACCTTCGCCCGCATGGCCGAGTTGGCAGCCGAATTGCGCGACGAGGACGGCGCCGACGTTCTGGTCATGGGCTGTGCCGGCATGGCCCGCTATCGCGACCGCCTGCAGCGCCATGTCGGCCTGCCGGTCGTCGAGCCGAGCCAAGCCGCCGTCGCCATGGCGATCGGCCGCTCGCGCCTCGCCTGGTCATAGCTGCGAACTGACTACTCCGCCGCTTTTGCCGCCACGACCGGCGCAGCCGGAAATTCTATGCGGTCATCGGTGCGGCAATAGCGGTCGACGAACATGCGGCCGACCGGATGATAACGGTCCATGTGGATGCGCATCGCCGTACCATCCCACAGCTCGTCACGAATATGGAAGCGCAGGCCTTCGCCCAGTATGAGCTGGCGGTCGTCCTTGACGTTGACGACCTGCCACGTCTTGCATTCCATCGACCACGGCGCATCGGCCAGGCGCGGTGGCTTGACATCGACCGACGCTGCAAGCTTGAGGCCAAGATAGTCGGGCTCACCGACATTGGGCGGAAAGTCGCCACTGCTGTCATGCATCGCCCGCGCCAGCGGCTCATCGGTCAAGTTGACCACGAACTCACCCGTGCGCTCGATATTGAGCCAGGTATCCTTCAGCCGTCCATCTGGCCGCTTGTTGACGGCGAACATGCAAAGCGGCGGATCCTCGGCGAAGACGTTGAAGAAGCTGAAAGGCGCGGCATTCACCACGCCGGTCGGCCCCAGGGTCGTCACCCAAGCGATCGGGCGCGGCAGAACGAAGGCGGTCAGAATCTTGTAGCGGTCGTGATGGTTAACGTCGGACGCGGCGTATTGCACTTCATGATTCCTCAGTTTGATGTCTCGACCTTCACGCCCGCGCGTTCTGCAATGAGCTTGTAATGCTCAGGACGCCGGTGCTTGGCGAAATTGAAGGTAGTGTTGCGGATGTACTCGCCGAGCGCGAGGTCGCAATCGTAGGAGATCACTTCGTCCTCCTCGGTCGTGCCCTTGGCGACGATCTCGCCGGTAGGTGCCACGATCACCGAGCCACCATGCAGCCAATAGCCGTCTTCCTTGCCGGCCTTGGCCGTCGCCACGACCCAGATTCCGTTCTGGTAGGCCGCGGCCTGGAGCGAGAGGTTGTGATGGAACACGCGCAGATACGGCGGCTCGTGCGGCGCATAGACGTTATCGGTCGGCGTGTTGTAGCCCAGCACCACCATCTCGGCGCCCTTCAGCCCCATGACGCGGAACGTCTCGGGCCAGCGCCGGTCGTTGCAGATGCACTGGCCGACGATGACCTCGTCCTTGAACATCTTCCAGACATTGAAGCCGAGGTCGCCCACCTCGAAGTATTTCTTCTCGAGATGCTGATAGGGCATCGTCGGCCGATGGTCGTCATGGCCCGGCAGATGAACCTTGCGATACTTGCCGATCAGCCTTCCGTCCGGCCCGACCAGGATCGAGGTGTTGAAGCGATGGGTGGCTCCTTCTTCCTCGGTACGCTCGGCGTAGCCCAGATAGAAACCGATGCCCTTGGAACGAGCCAGTTCGAACAGCGGCTGCGTTTCGGGGCTCGGCATCTGGTTCTCGAAATACTTGTCGACCTCCGTCTGGTCTTCCGTCCAGTAGCGCGGAAAGAAAGTCGTGAGGGCGAGTTCAGGAAAGACCACGAACTTCGAGCCGCGGCTGTCGGCTTCTTTCAGCATCTCGACCATGCGCTTGACCACACTCGTCCGGCTGTCGGCGAGGTTGATCGGGCCCAACTGGGCGGAGGAGACTTTCAGACGACGGGACACCTTCTCTCTCCTCTAAAACAGCGGCTTGGCGCCAAAGCGCGACATTGCCTGCAACTCGGGTGCGGCTTGGCCGATCGGCTTGGATGAATCAGGCGACGCGCAAGGCAGGAACTGGCCCGACCCGCGTGCCGCATTGAGCTTGCCGTCCTCGACGACGACGCGGCCTCGGCTCACGACCGTGATCGGCCAGCCCTTGATCTGGCGGCCGGCGTAGGGCGTGTAGCCGACATTGTCGTGCAGGTCCTTCCACTCGAGCGTCACTTCCTTGTCGGCATCCCAGATTGCGAAATCGGCGTCCGAACCGACGGCGATCGTGCCTTTGCGCGGATAGAGGCCATAGAGCCGCGCATGGTTGGTCGCGGTCAGCGCCACGAATTGCTGCAAGGTGATGCGGCCCTTCTGCACGCCCTCGGAGAACAGCAGTGGCATCCGGATTTCGATACCCGGCACACCGTTCGCCATCTCCTTGAAGGTCGTCTTGTCGCCCTTTGGGATCTTGCCTCCCGCATTGAACTGGTAGGGTGCATGATCCGACGAGAAGGTCTGGAAAGTGCCGTCCTTCAACGCCGCCCAGACCGCTTCCTGCGCGTCCGAGTCGCGCGGCGGCGGGCTGCAGCACCACATCGCGCCCTCAACGCCGGGCTTGTCCATGTCGTCGGCGGTGAGCGCAACATACTGCGGGCAGGTTTCGCCGAAGATTTTTAGCCCCTTCTTCTGCGCCTGCCTGAGAGTCTCGATCGCCTCGATCTCCGACATATGCACGATCAGCATCGGTGCATCGACCAGCCGGGCCAGCGAGATGGCACGATTGGTCGCCTCGGACTCGGCGACACGGGCATGGGCGATGGCATGGAATTTGGGTGCGACATGGCCCTGGTCGACCAGATGATGCGCAAGCCACTGGATCATGTCGTGATTCTCGGCATGCACCATGACCAGTGCGCCGTCGCGCCGCGCCAGCGCAAGAATGTCGAGCATCTGGTAGTCGCTGACCTTCATCGCATCGTAGGTCATGTAGATCTTGAATGAGGTATAGCCGTCCTTGATCAGCGCCGGCAGCTCCTGCCCCAACGCCTGTGGGCTAGGATCGGTGACGATCAGATGGAACGCATAGTCGATGACGGCCTTCGGTGTTGCGGCTTCGTGATAGTCCTTCACCACCTGCCGCAACGACATGCCGCGATGTTGCGCGGCGAAAGGGATCACCGTCGTTGTGCCACCGAACGCCGCTGAAACGGTGCCGGTATAAAAATCGTCGGCACACATGATGCCGAAGCCCGACTTCTGCTCGATGTGGCAATGACTGTCGATGCCACCCGGCAGGACGAACTTGCCGCCGGCATCGATCTCGCGGCTGCCTTTCCCGGCGATTGCCGGCTCCAACGCCACGATACGCCCGTCCTTGACGGCGATGTCGCCGTCGAGTTGACGATCCTCAGTCACGATCTTGGCGTTGCGGATGATGAGATCGTAGTCGGCCATGATCTTTCTCCTGGCCCCTACTCTGCCGCGACCTTGTGGCCGTGGCCGGACGCTGCGAGCCTGCGGTCCAGCCGCGCGATCAGCGCATTGAGCTCTGCATGATCCGTGGCCGTCAGGGACGAGCCCGGCGCGCGCTGCTTCGGGCTCTTGATCGCCCCGCGCTTGAACAGCACTTCCTTGCGAAGCGCCAGTCCGACGGCCGGCTGAACCTCGTGCTTCACCAGCGGCAGGTAGATGTCGAAAAGGTCTTCTGCCTCCTCGGCCTTGCCGGCAGCGAAGAGGTTGTAGACCTGCACCAGCATCTCGGGCCAGGCGAAGCCCGTCATCGGCCCGTCGGCGCCACGGCGCATCTCCTGCGGATAGTAGATGCCACCATTGCCGACCAGGATCGACACCCGCCGGCGGCCCGGCCTCTTCTCGCCCTCGCGGATACGGGTCAGCTTAGCCAGCCCCGGTGCATCTTCATGCTTCAACATCACGAGCTGCCCAAAATCGTCGACCATGCGCTCGAACACCTGCGCCGAAAGATAGACGCCGGTGGTTTGCGGATAATCCTGGTAGACCAGCGGAATGTCGGGGCCGAGTGCCGTGCAGACCTGGGCATAATAATTGTAGACGCCGTCATCGCCCTTGAGACCCTGGGGCGGCGCTACCATCACACCCGACGCGCCGGCGATCATCGCCTCGTGCGCAAGGCGCCGCACATTCTCGAGGCCGGCGTGGCTCACACCCACGATGACCTGACGTCCCTTGGCCCGGCCGATCACCCGGCTCACCACGGCCAGCGATTCGTCCGCCGTCAGCTTTGGCGCCTCGCCCATGATGCCGAGCAGGGTGAACCCGTGGACCCCGCAGCGCAGATAGAAATCCGTGAGCGTATCGACGCTTTGCAGGTCGAGGGCACCATCGTCAGAGAACGGCGTGGCGGCGATGATGTAGACGCCCTTGGCGTCTTCGGTGAGTTTGCTGGTCATCCCCTGATCATGCCAGTCTCCCCGCCGAAGGGAAGAAAAGATGAGCGCAAGAACCACCCGCTTTCAGAAACTGGATTTCGCAGTAGCCTGGGACGAAGCCGACCAGCGGCACGTTTATCTCGAAGAGGCCGATCTCGTGATCGCGGACAACGAGATCGTCCATGTCGGTCCGGATTTTGCCGGCGCAGCCGACGCGGTCGTGGATGGCACCGGACTTATGGCCATTCCCGGCTTCGTCAACGTCCATAGCCATCCCTTCTCCGAGCCCGCCAACAAGGGACTTACGGAGGAAGTCGGCAGCGACAAGCTCGGGCAAAGTTCGCTCTACGAGTTCCTGCCGGTTTTCGGGCTCGACCCCGAGGATGCAGGCCCCTCGACACAGGTGGCCCTGTCGGAACTGCTGAAGAGCGGTGTAACCACCATCACCGATCTTTCGATCAGCCGGCCGGGCTGGCTCGACGATCTCGCCGCCTCCGGCATCCGCGCTGTCGTGGCGCCGATGATGCGCCAGGGCCATTGGTTCACCAGGAACGGCCATACGGTTGAATACGCATGGGACGAGAAGGCCGGCGCCAAGGCCTTCGAGGCGGCGATGCAGACGATCGATCAGGCGATGCGGCATCCCAGCGGTCGGCTTTCCGGCATGGTCTGTCCTTCCCAGATCGACACCTGCCGCGAGGGTTATTTCAGGGAGGCACTACAGGAGGCACGCAAGCGCGGCATTCCGATGCAGACGCACGCCTGCCAGGCAGTCGTTGAATTCCACGAGATCCTGCATCGCTACGGCAAGACACCGATCGAATGGCTCGACGCCATTGGCGTGCTCGGTCCCGACCTGGTGATCGGCCACGGCATTTTCCTGAGCGACCATCCGCAGATTCACTACCCGCATGGCAACGATTTCGAGATTCTGAAAGACTCCAGCGCCGCGGTGGCGCATTGCCCGACGGTGTTCGCGCGGCGCGGCATGGCGTTGAACACCATGGGCCGCTACATGAACGCGGGCATTCCGGTCGGCATCGGCACCGACACTTTCCCGCACAACATGGTCGATGAAATCCGGCTCGCCTGCTACGTCGCGCGAGTGCTGACCGGCAACTACAAGATGGGCACGACGCGGCACGCCTTCGAGGCAGCCACTGTCGGCGGCGCCGCCATTCTGCGCCGGCCCGACCTCGGGCGGCTAGCGCCGGGCTGCAAGGCCGATTTCTCTCTGGTCGACCTCGGCCACCCCTACATGCAGCCTGCCCATGAACCCGTGCGCAGCTTGATCTATTCGGCCAGTGATCGCGCCATCCGCCACGTCTATGTCGACGGCGCCCAGGTCGTGCGCGACGGCAAGGTGCTGACGGTCGACGTCGAAGCGGCAACCGCGGGCTTGATTGAGGGTCAGCGCAAACGGCTGAAGACGGTGAACCAGCGCGACTGGGCTGGACGGTCGGCCGACCAGCTTGCACCACCGGTCTACGGCACGCGCGAACGTTTGCCCCAGTCGCGTCCGGTAACGTAACCGGTCAGGCGTCGGGCACGCCAGCGGTCGTCGAATACTCGAAATGTAGCGGCGTCTCGGGATGGACCAGCGCATAGGCCGAACGCGCCGCGATCGCTGCTTCCGAGAAGCCGGTGAGGATCAGCTTCAGCTTGCCGGGGTAGGTCACGACATCGCCGATGGCGAAGATACCGGGCTTGCTGGTGGCCGCCGTCGACGGCTCGACCGCAATCTGGTTGCGCTCCAGGGCAAGTCCCCAATCGGCGATCGGGCCAAGCGACATCGACAGGCCGAAGAACGGCAGCAGCACGTCGGCCTCAATGCGCCTGGTCGCGCCGTCGAGCGTGGCGACGGTGACGGCCCTCAGCTGCCCGTCGCTGCCTTCCAGCCCATGGAGCTGATAGGGCACGACGAGATCGATCTTGCCGGATTTGGCCAACGCCTTGAGTTTGGCCTCGCTCTCGGGTGCCGCCCGGAACTTGTCGCGGCGATGGATCACCGAGACGCGGGACGCAATTTCAGCCAGCGACAGCGCCCAGTCGACGGCGGTGTCGCCGCCGCCGGCAATCACCACGCGCTTTCCGCGATAGGTCTCGCGCCGGGTGACATAGTAGAAGACGCTCTTGCCCTCATAGGCTTCGATGCCGGGTAGCGGCGGACGGTTGGGACCAAAGGCGCCAACACCGGCTGCCACGATCACTGCCCGCGCCTGCAGAACTGTGCCCTTAGAGGTCGTGACCCGCCAGAACCCGCCACTCAGCGGCTCCACCGCCTGAACTTGCTCGCCGAGATGATAGACCGGCCGAAAGGGCGCTGCCTGCGCCTTCAGCCGGACCACCAACTCAGCCGCCTCGATACGGGGAAAGCCAGGAATGTCGTAGATCGGCTTCTCAGGATAGAGCGCCGTGCATTGGCCGCCGGCATCGTCGAGCACGTCGATGACGTGGCAGTTGAGCCGGACCATGCCGCACTCGAACACGGCGAACAGGCCCACAGGCCCCGCGCCTACGATGACGACGTCGGTCTGGTGCGAATGTCCGTTGGCCATGGCCTACCGTGACGAAGATCAAGGCCAAAATAAAGGCCCCCGGGATTGATCATCCGGGGGCCAGAATTTGGTAGCTGGGGGCGGACTTGAACCGCCGACCCCGGCATTATGAGTGCCGTGCTCTAACCAGCTGAGCTACCCAGCCATGGGTGGGGGCTTTTATGCGGGCGGAGCGAGGGCTGTCAAGAAAAGCGCTTTTGGGTCATTGATCGGCCATATAGGAACCAAAACGTCACGGCTGCGACAATAGCTGGAACCACCGAGGCCATCGCCCAAGAGACACACCGGTCCCAATACGACGGAGGAAAGTCGCGCATGTCGTCATAGGGCAGAATCCAAGCCGTCAACGGCGAAATCGCAATGGCAGCAACGATGCCACAAAGCACGTAGTAGCCCATGGACCTGAAGCCGAAATATCGAGCGACGGCGACTGACATCACGAACGGGACAAATCCTAGCCAAAGGGCAAAAAAAGCAAAAAAAACAGCACTGAGCAGAGACAAGATCGAGATTTGCCAAAGACGATCGGGCATTGGCTGGCTGGACGCTGCCCCGGCAAACCAACTCGTGACACCTGCTTGGATCGCAAACCAGATCATCGCCGCAACAATCGCTTGAGCGAAGCCCAGCGCGACGTCCCACAATTCGGCCCGGTTGATATTTTTTACGCTCATCCGAAGCGCCTTATGAAGCCTCCACCCAGAACGCGGCTGCCGGTCAAGGCGTCGTAGACCACGCAGGCCTGGCCGGGCGACACGCCGATCTCGGGCTCGACGAAGCGGACTTGGGCACCCTCGCCCGATAGCTCGATCTCGGC
>CALDNT010000073.1 GCA_937915145.1 uncultured Reyranella sp. | reverse complement strand
GATCGAGAGTTCGGGCAGGGTCACGGATTACTTCCCGGCCGTGCCAGGGGGCATTGGCGGGCGGTGGGCTGAAGCGTCCGCCGGGCTGGAAGTCCTTGCCGACCACCTGCACGGGCGTGCCGTTGCGCAGCTTGATCTGGCCCGCCGTCACGACCACGTCGTCCGGCTCGAGGCCGCTCAGGATCTCGACCTCGCCGCTCTGGCGCCGCCCGATCTCGACCGCGCCGATCCGGGTGCGGCCGTCGACGATCTTGTAGACGCTGTGCTTGTTGCCGATCGGCACCAGCGCCTGCTCGGGGACGAACATGGCATTGTCCCGGACGTTGAGCGTCAGCGTCACGCGGGCGAACACGCCAGGCCGCATCAGTTCGCTCGAATTGTCGATCAACGCGCGTACCACGACGGCGCGGCCCTGTTCGTCGACCTGCGGGTCGATGGCGTAGACCTTGCCGATGAATTCCTTGTCGGGGAAGGCGTCGGCGGTGACGGCGATCGCCTGGCCGACGCGGACCGCCGCCAGGAAATTCTCCGGCACGCGGAAATCCACTTTCAGGGGATCGATCTGCTCGATGTTCACGATCTCCTGGCCGGCGTTGATGTAGGCGCCGACGCTGACCTTGCGCAGGCCGGCGACGCCGTCCCACGGGGCGATCAGGGTGAATTTCTCGAGGCGTGCCTGGGCGAGCTTGACCGCCGCTTCGTCGCGCAGCAGGGCGGCGCGCGCCTCGTCGACGCTGCGTTCGGCCGCGATCTGGCGCGCGCCCAGTACCTTCTGGCGCTCGTTGTTCGCCTTCGAGAGTTCGTAGGCCGCCTTGGCTTGTGCCACGGTAGCTTCTTCGATGGCGGCGTCGAGCTGGACCAGCACCTGCCCGCGCGTGACCTTCCGGCCTTCCTCGAAGTTGATCGACTTCACGCGGCTTGCCAGTTCGGGCCGCAGAATCACCGATTCATTGGAGCGAAAGGTGCCGACGGCGGTTACCGTTTGCCGGCTCTCGCCAATTCGGGGTTTGGTCGCTTCCACCATCAGGGGTGGCATTCGGTTGGCGCCCGATGCCGGCGGCAGGCTCGCTGCCGCGGCCGGCGCGGCCGGACTCGAGGGCGCGAGGTTGATGCCCGCAACCGTGAGATCGGTGCCTTTGCCGGGCCCTGCCCGAAAGTACCAGTAGGCGCCGCCGCTCGCGACCACGAGAAGGACAACCGCTGCGAGGGATTTCGCGTGCTTCATCGCCAATTCCGGAATGATCCTGTCAGTTTAACAACAGTGTCATGGTTGAATAGCGACAGTATGCCCAACTGGGCGACATACTTCGACATATTGTCATTGCCGGGAACTTTGGCCACAATGGCTGCCATGCTGGACCGGATCGATTTTCCGAGTAGTCCCTCTCAACGGCGGCGGGCCTAGCCGTGACGCCGGGCCTTGAGTCCTGCCATGCGCTGGTACTCAATGCTGATTTTCGGCCTCTTTCGTATTTTCCGCTCTCCATCTGGTCATGGCAGGACACCGTCAAGGCGGTATTCCTCGATCGCGTCAGCGTCATTTCCGAATACGAGCGCAAGATCCACAGCCCGTCCTGCGAGATGCGGCTGCCGAGTGTCATTGCGCTGAAGGAATATGTGCCGGCGGCGCGCCGGCCGGCGTTTACGCGATTCAATGTTTTTCTGCGTGACCGGTTCCACTGCCAGTATTGCGGCGGCGACTTTGCGACCAACGATCTGACGTTCGACCATGTCGTACCCAAATCGCGCGGCGGACGGACGAGCTGGAACAACGTCGTCACTGCCTGCAGCCCGTGCAATCTGCTCAAAGGCAACCGGTTGTTGTACGAGAGCGCCATGCGGCTGCAGCGCGCCCCGGCCGAGCCGACGACCCAGCTGCTCCAGGAGAATGGCCGCGCCTTTCCGCCCGGTTACCTGCATGAAAGCTGGCGCGACTATCTGTACTGGGACAGCGAGCTGGATCAGAGCTGATCGCTGGACGCTCAGATCCGCGTCGACAGCCAGATCGCCAGCCGCGAGCCCGCCTTGATGGCGGTCGTCAGCGCCCCATAGGCCGGCGCCTGTTCGGCGCCCGAGGCCAGGGCTTCGTCCCGGTGTTCGATCTCCTCGGCGCGAAACGTTTCGATGGTGGCGCGCAGCTCGGCCTCGTCGTCGCCCAGCGCCGCGGCCTGGCCGGCATAATGCTCGTCGATGGTCTCCTCGACCGCAACGGTACAGGCCATCGCGGCCTTCTCGCCGATCAGTGCGGTGGCGGCACCCAGCGCAAAGCCGGCGATGCTCCACAGCGGCGACAGAATGGTCGGCCGCACCCGGCGTGTCGCCAGCAGGCGGTCGAACGCCTCGTTGTGTCGGCGCTCGGCGCGCGCCATGGCGGCGATCTTGCGGCTGGCCTCGCCGCGCCCGCGCCCGGTCCAGCGCAGGGCCGCGAGTTGGCCCTCGTAGATTCGCACGGCGCCGAACTCGCCAGCCTGGTCGACGCGGATGGTGCGCTCGACCAATGCCCGGGCGTCGGGGTCGCCGGGATTGCGGTTCTCGGCGGTGTTCATGTCCGCACCTTGATCCAGCGTGCGACGGCCGACGCAAGCACGATGGCAATTACAGCCGAGAGGAAGGCATTCCATCCGGCCATGGACAGGCCCCACAGAGACCATACCGTCTCGTCGCAACGCACCATCCTGGCGCCGAACAGGTACTTCTTGAGCTCTTCCGCCGAGAGGCCGCGCGGGATGTTTCCCGAACAGGCCTGCGGGCCCTGCCACCAGCGGTATTCGACGCCGGCATGAAAGACGCCGATTGCCGAAGTCACGATCAGCGCCGTGATTGCCAGCATCGCGAACACCAGCGCCAGACGGGGGCGGGAAAAGGAGGCGGCGGCGGCTAGGCCGGCGACGCTGGCCGCGATGTGCGGCCAGCGCTGCCAGTGGCACATTTCGCACGGCGCCAGCCCGACGATGTACTGGAAATACAAGGCGCCTCCCAGCAATGCGCCGCTGCCCAAGGCGGCAGCCAGGCCGATCTGACTGGGGACGGGAAGACGCTGCAGGAAGGCCATGAAGGTCTCTCAGAACAGGTAACGGAAGGCGACGAAGCCGCCCACCAGCGCGATCAGGAACAGCCAGGTGAGCAGCGTCAGGCGCTTTTCGATGAACGTCCGGATCGGCTCGCCGAATTTCCACAGCAACGCTGCCACAAGGAAGAAGCGCAGGCCACGCGTCACGATCGACGCCCACACGAATGTGAAGAGATCGAAGTGCGCCGCACCCGAGGCGATGGTCACAAGCTTGTAGGGGATCGGGGTGAGGCCCTTGATCAGGATGATCCAGATTCCCCATTCCTGGAAGCCGGCGCGGAATTTATCGAGCGCCGCCTGCATGCCGTAGGTGCGGACGACCCATTCACCGATGGTCTCGAAGAAGTAGTAGCCGATCGCATAGCCCAGCATCCCGCCCACGACCGAACAGACGGTGCAGACCAGCGCGATGCGGAAGGCCTTGGCGCGATTGGCCAGTACCATCGGGATCAGCATCACGTCGGGCGGGATGGGAAAGAACGAGCTTTCCATAAACGACACCACGCCCAGGGCGGGAATGGCGCGGGGGTGACCGGCGAGGCGGATCACCCAATCGTAGAGGCTGCGGATCATGTGGCCTCTTTCATACTCTGCAGGACTGCGCGCGTCTCGCGCGCTCATGAGGCGCGCCGGACTCGCGCGGTCCGGAAGACTCTATTCCGCCGCCTGCTCGAATCGGGTCGGCACCGTATCGCCGGCCAACAGCGCGGCGCGTGCCGCCTCGTACTCGGCCTTCAGCCGGGCCACGATCTCGGCCGCCGGCGGGGCGTCGAAGATCTGGCCGACGCCTTGGCCGGCGCCCCAGATGTCGCGCCACGCCTTGGCCTTGGAGTTGCCGCCCGAGCCGAAGTTCATCTTGCTCTTGTCGGCCTCCGGCAGGGCGTCGGGGTCAAGGCCGGCGGCGGCGATGCTGCGCTTCAGGTAGTTGCCGTGCACGCCGGTGAAGAGGTTGGTGTAGACGATCTCCTCGCCCGACGAGTCGATGATGCACTGCTTGTTGCCTTCGGTTGCGTTGCCTTCCTTGCTGGCGGTGAAGCGGGTGCCGAGATAGGCGAGATCGGCGCCCATAGCCTGGGCCGCCAGAACCGAGGCGCCGTTGGAGATCGAACCGGAAAGCAGGATCGTGCCGTCGTAGAACTGGCGCACTTCCGGCACCAGAGCGAAGGGCGACAGGGCGCCGGCATGGCCGCCGGCGCCGGCGCACACCAGGATGAGGCCGTCGACGCCGGCCTGCAGCGCCCGCTTGGCGTGCTTCACGTTGGTGACGTCGTGGAACACCAGGCAACCATAGCGCTTGGCCGACTTCACGACGTCGTCGGGCGCACGCAGCGAGGTGATCTGGATCGGCACCTTGTATTTCTCGCAGAGGTCGATGTCGTGCTGCAGCCGGTCGTTGGAGCTGTGAACGATCTGGTTGACGGCGAACGGCGCCACCTTCTTGTCCGGGTTCTTCTGTTTGTACTCGCGCAATTCCGTGGTGATGCGCTGCAGCCAGGTCTCCAGCATCTCCTTTGGCCGGGCGTTGAGCGCGGGGAAGGCGCCGACGATGCCGGCCTTGCACTGCTCGATCACCAGGTCGGGGTTCGACACGATGAACAGCGGCGCGCCGACCACCGGGATCGAGAGGTTGTCGCGCAGCAGGCCAGGGAGAGCCATCGTTTCGCTCCTTGAAAAGAAAATTCGCTGAGGCAACCCGGACCTAGCACGAACCGGGTTTGGCCGTCGTCTACTTCAGGATCTCATAGTGTCCACCCTTTTCGACGGCCCGCTTGTAGGCCGGCCGCGCCTGGATGCGGTCGACGAAGGCTTTCAGCTTCGGCAGTCGGGCAAAAAGCGGCGAGCGGGCCGCGGCCGCCTCGAGCGGGAAGCTCATCTGGATGTCGGCGGCGGAGAAGCTGGCTCCGGCAAACCACTCGCGCTTGTGAAGCTCGCCTTCGAGAAAGGCGAAATGGTTTGAGATCTGCGGCGCGAGCAGGGTCTTGTCGGCGCCGCCCGAGATGGCGCGGGCGACTGGCCGCATCAGGAAGGGCACGCGTTCCGGCAGCTTGCCGAACACCAGCTTCATGAACAGCAGCGGCATCAGCGAGCCTTCGGCATAATGCATGAAGTAGGTGTAGTGCAGCCATTCCGGCGTGCCCGCGGCTGGCGTGAACCTGCCGCCGCCGTAGACTGCCGACAGGTACTCGAGAATGGCGCCCGATTCCGCCAGCGTCGTGTCGCCGTCGGTGATCACCGGTGACTTGCCGAGCGGATGCACGGCGCGCAGCGAGGCCGGCGCCTGCATCGACGGTTCGCGGGCGTAGCGCTGGAGTTCGTAGTCGAGCCCCAGCTCCTCCAGCATCCAGAGGATGCGCTGCGATCGCGAATTTTCGAGGTGATGAACGGTGATCATCGTGGTCCCCTAGAGCGGGCCGGGCCGCCAGTTGCCGTGGAAGCCGGCGGGCACGCGGCTGCTGAGATGGGCCAGCGCCACCGGCCCCTTGGCGAGGTCGGTCGCCTCGAATACCGCAAGGTCGCTGCGCTTCTCCTCGCCACGGAACAGCACGCTCAGCAGCCAGCCGTCGCCTTCGGCCGCACCGTCCGAGCGCGCCACGAAGATCGGTTCGCCGAACCGGTCGTTGGGGCCGGCGCTCCAGCCCGTGCTCTTGCCGCTCTTGAGGTCGTAGTGGACAAGCCCGTCCTGGCGCGGGTCGCCGGTCTTGGGATCGGTGATGTCGCCTGCGACGATCCAGCCGTGACGGTAGTCGCCCATGCAGAAGCGCTCGTCGAAGCGCGGGAACTCGCCCGAGCGGTCGTCGAGCTGTTCCTCCTTCATGGTGTTGCCCTTGCCGGCGAGATCGAAGGTCCAGCGGAACAGTTTCGCCATCGGCAGTTCCTTGGACGAGGGCGAGCCGTCGGGCAGCGGGAACAGCGGCGCCACGTCATACTTCATCACATCGACCACGATCTTGCCGTCGGCCGTCTCGAAATGGTTCATCGGATGGAAGACGTAGGAAGCGGGCGCGGTTACCCACTTGGCGTCGGCCACCGTGCCCTTGCGCGGGATGAAGGCGATATGCGTGCCCTTGTCCGGCTCCCACGCGAACGGCGGCAGGCCGCCCATGGCGCGCTCCATCGAGGAGGTGAGCGGGAAGATCGGCAGCACGATCCAGTTCTTCGTCACGGCGAAGTCGTGGATCATGCTGGGGAAGGGGCCTTCCAGGATCTCGGCGCGTGTCACCTTGCCGTGCCTGTCGACGGTCTGGATGCTCACTTCCTTGGTAAAGCGGCCGGTCGCCGAATAGCCGAAGAAGATCATCTCGCCGGTTTCGGGATCGAACTTGGGATGCGCCGTGAACGGGCCATTGAGCTTGTTGCCGTAAGTCTCGTAGCCGCCGTCGGGGCCGACCGGCATCAGGCTCGCGGGATCGAGCGAATAGGGCGCGTGCGCCTCCTCCAGCGCCAGCAGGCGGCCGGCGTGCCAGACGATGTTGGTGTTGGCGATGGTCGAATTGAGCGCCATCACGCGCGGGTCGGTGTAGCGCGGGTTGCCGAAGGTACCGGAGAGGCCCTCGCCTTCCTTGTTCTCGATCTCCCACTTCGGCGTGCGCACCCAGCGGTTCTTGTAGGAGACGTTGCCGTTTTCGATGTGGAAGGCGTGGATCATGCCGTCGCCGCCGAACCAGTGGTAGGGCCCGCGCGGTGCGAACTGCGGGTTGGGGCCGTTGCGATAGAGCGTGCCGCAGAGCTCCTTCGGCATCTCGCCGGTGATGTGCAGGTGGCCGGCATCGGCCTCGGTGTTCACCGGCCCGTAGTAGCCGTGCAGGAAGGGATTGTCGGTCGGGAAGGGCTTGGCCATGGCGGGATCCTCCTTTTGAAATATTACGGTAACGCCGTGTATCTATCGCTACGCTATCAATACACACTGTTCCCCGCAAGGAGAATCTTGGGGCCTGATTGGTATTGGAGCGCAAACGCCAGAATACCCAGGAGGGATGAGTGCAATAGCTAGGCACTCTCCTCGCAAAAAATTTACAGGTCCTCCAGCTTGAGTCCCTCTGATTCTAGAGCAGTGAGAATGGCAAGCAGGAATGTCGCCGCGAAGGTTTACCGCTCAGTTTGTTGATATACGACACGAGAAGTAGGCGAACCCGATGACCAGTTTTGATATCGAGGCCGCGACGATGCCCTGGGTGGCCGGGCTGTCACCGTGCTTGCGCGTCCCCGTTGCCGCGCGAGATATGGCGGCGCTCGAAGAGCATGTCGGCTCGGTAGTGCGACAGATCTCGGATCGTCCCGGTGTTCCCGGCTATCTGGTGTCGGCGAGCAGGATGGTCGATATCGACCGGACGTTGCCGATCTGGGATGTCCCTCAGTCGTCGAGGTTCCATTCCGAAACGCAGCTATGGGTTCATGTCGACAGCCCGCGATACCGCAGGCTGTTCGCCAAAGCGTTGCCCAACATCGATATCTCGGAGAAGGACATCGACCATGTCACAAACCGTCATGTCGCCCGCCTCAAGGGATTCCTCTACCTGCGCCTCGTTGCCATATCGCGGGCGGCGAACCGAAGCAGTGGGGCGATTTCGGAGAAATGGGCGATCGAGTATCACGGCAGCGAGGAAATGCAGCGCCGCCATCGCCAGTCGAAGGCCCGGGTCCAATATGCCGACATCGCCGACCTCGCCAAGATGCTGGATATCGCCGTCGGCGGAGGTGTGATGGATCAGTTGAACGAGGTTCAGTACCTCTTCCGGCCCAGGCAGCCCGTCGTCCCGGGTGGAGCGTGATGGCCGGAATTCAGGTCATTATAAGCCAAAACAGAAACTTGACGAATCAGCAAGATTTTGCCTATTATTCCGATAGGTTGGCGAGTCGCATGCGAATGCGGGCGCCGGCCTTTTTCATCTCCGGCAAAGACCTGCCCGCGGCCGCCCGTGGGTTCGCGCTTAAGCGCCTGGTCGCCGCCGCGGGTCCTGACCCGTGGACAGACACAAGAATGAGCCCGCTCGTTCGACGGCCGTCGGACGGGCACTTGACGATGCCGCAGCAAGCGAGCGCCCCTGGGCAACGACAGAGCGACGGCCGCAACGAACGCGTGAAACGAGCCCCCGATATTGAACGGGGGACAGGTGCGGGCACACATCCGGGCACAACACACGCACGTTTCAGGTGTGCCCGATGAGCCCGGGGAAAGCTTGGATTCATTGGCTTCCAGGCGGCTGGACAGCCAAATTTCTGCGCGGTGAGTTGGGCCAAATTTGCAAAGTTGGGCCAAGTACTATGATGGCAGTTTTTGCGGCCGGCTTTCGACCCGGCGGAAATGGAAGTAGCCGCCGGCGCCCAGCGCCAGGATCAGCAGGCCGAGCAGGAACTCCGTGAGGGTGGGTCCCATGAGATCGAACATCGGCGTCGCCGCCAGGTTGAAGCCCAGCATCGAGGCCGCCATCACCACCAGCCGCAGCCGGAACACCCGGGCGATCTCGGCGCCGCGATAGGCGGTCTGCATGCGGGTGATCATTGGGATGAAGAAGAACGGCCCGCCAAAGCCGCTGAGCAGCCCTGCCAGCATCATCGCCGGCAGCATCCAGGGGTTGGGCAACACCCAGACGGCGACGGCCAGCAGGGCAAAGCCGATGCCCATCGCGACATAGCCCAGGAACATGGTGGCAAGCGGCCGGCGGAAGCGGACGCTGCCGGCCACCAGGTTGCCGGCGACATCGCCCGCGCCGCTCGCACCGACGATCAGCCCGAGGGCTGCCAGTCCCTCCAACCCGAACAGTTGCGGATCGTGCTGCTTCACCATCAGGGCGATGCAGAGCTGCAACGCCACGCTCCACGGCCCGTTGGCCAGCGCGTTCAACAGCAGCAGCGTGCCGATGGTGCGTTCGCGCAGGATCAACCGCGTGCCATCCAGCAGCGCGTCCCACGTTCCGCGCAGGCCACGGCGGCCGCGCTTCGGCGCGTGGTCGGGATCGATCAGCCGCTCGCGCACCGCCCAGATCGCCGCGCCGGAAAGCACGAAGCCCGCCGCCGTGACCGAGAGAAAATGAATGACTGGCAATATCGAATTGAGCACGGCGGCCAGCATCGGCCCGATCAGCCGCGCCAGCCGCCAGGTGGCGTCGAACAGCCCGTTGATCGCCTGCATGGCGTCGCGGTTGGGCACCAGCACCGGCACCGTCGACTGCAGCGCCGGCGTGAACACCATGCGCAACCCTGCGATGCCCATGACCGCCAGCACCAGCAGCGGAATCGACACTCCCCAGACGTAGGCGCCGGCCACCGGCAGCAGCGCCAGCACCGCGCTCCCGAGCTTCGCCCCGATCATCGCGCGATCGGCGCGCCAGCGGTCGAAGGCGGAGGCGCCCAGCAGGCCGACCACGAGCATGGCGCCGTACTGTGCGGCGTTGACGTATCCCGCGGCGTTGCCGATCTGCTCGGCCGCGATCCACACGACGGCGACGCGGAACAGGTCCTCGCCGATCGTCGAGGCCGCGAGCCCCGACCAAACGGTCGCGACGGCGGGATCTTTCAGCGGGCGGAAGATCGGCAGCATCGGTGTTCAGCTCAGCGCGCCCACACGCCGCCATCCTTGTTCTTGTAGCCCAGCGACAGATAGGCGGCGTCGACCAGCGACTGGCCGCGCGCGTTCATCAACAGGCCGGGGCCCATGCGGTTCATGGTGTAGCCGAAGGAGAGACCGGCCGCCGGGTCGGCGAAACCGAGCGAGCCGCCGGCGCCGACATGACCGAAGGCGGCGCTGCCCAGGATCACACTGTCGCAATCCTCGCCGAACAGTTTTGCGCCCATCGCACGCTTGCGGTTGTCCATCGACTTCATGAAGCCCAGTGCAAAGCGCGTCGGGATGCGCAAGGTGGCGTCGTCGTGCGTGGCCATCGAAACTTCGCCCATGCGGGCGAGTGTCTTGCCGTCGACCAGCTTGCCGCCGCCGTTGGCCAGCGGGGCATACATGCCGGCCAGTCCGCGTGCGTTGGTGACGCCGTTGGCGGCGCCGATCTCGGCGGCACGGCCGGCGCGGGTATTGGCGCCGCCGCTGCGCCAGGCACCGACGTTGAAGAAGAACAGCGCGGCGGGCGACTGCTTGTTGCTGCCGAGGTCCTGCAGGAACGGCGTCTTCATGTCTTCGGCCTTGTAGACATGCGGTACGATCGGCGCGACGCGCGGCTCGATCTCCTCGGGCAGGCCGATCCAGAAATCGAGGCCCAGCGGTGCCGCCACCTCATCGCGGAAGAACGTGCCGAGCGACTTGCCGCCGGCGCGGCGGACCATCTCGCCCGCCGTCCAGCCGAAGGTGAAGCCGTGATAGCCGTTGCGCGTGCCGGGCTGCCAGAACGGCTCCTCGCCGGCCAGCCGTCCGGTCATGTAATCCCACTCGTAGGGCCCATCGTCTTTCATCGGCGCGCGCAGCGCCGGCACACCGGCGGAATGGTCCAGCATCATGCGCGTGGTCACGTGCTGCTTGCCGTGCTGGCCGAACTCCGGCCACAGTTCGACCACCGGTGCATCGAGATCGAGCCGGCCGCGGCTTGCCAATATGTGGGCGCACAGTGCGGTGGCGCCCTTGGTGCAGGAAAATACGATGCTCACCGTGTCGCGCGTCCACGGCGCGGTCGTCTTGCGGTCGGCGACGCCGCCCCACAGGTCGACCACGGTCTCGCCGCCCGCCGTCAGGCAGACCGAGGCGCCGATCTCGCCGTTGGCCGCGAAGTTCTTCTCGAAGATCTCGGCGACGCGCTCGAAACCCGGCTTGCAGGTGCCCTCGATTCCCTTGGCAGTCATTTTGGGACCGGCAGATTGAACGCCTCAATCAGGAAGCGCGCGGCATGGCTGAGGCCGGTCTGGTCGATGCCGTGGCCGACGCCCGGCGCGATATGGGCGCCGACCGCGATGCCGTTCTGCGTCAGGACCTCGGCGGCCTGCTCGGTCAGCGCGTGCGGCAGCATCTCGTCGCTGTCGCCGTGGGCCAGCAGCACCGGCGGCCGCGACCTGATTTCGTCCTTCAGGATATCGGGGCCGGCCAGCATGCCCGAGAAGCCGACGATGCCGGCCAGCCGATTTGGCCGGCGCAGCCCGACATGCAAAGCCATCATGGTGCCCTGGCTGAAGCCGACCAGCGCGGTCTTCGATTCATCCAGCCCGTACCGCGCCATGGTGTCGTCGAGGAAGGCATCGACAAACGGCGCGGCACTGCGCACGCCGGCCAGGGTCAGCGCCGGTTCGAGGCGGGAGATACCGAACCACTGGCGGCCCATCGGATTGCCGTCGCACGGGTAGGGCGCGTTGGGCGCATGGAACACCACGTCGGGCATCACCGGCGCCAGCACCGGAGCGAGGCCGATCAGGTCGTCGCCGTCGGCGCCATAGCCGTGCAGCAGTACGACGAGATGGCCGGGCTTGCCGCCGGCGTGCGGGCCATGGCTGGGGCCTTCGAGCTTGGTCATTGGGCTTTCGCTTCCATCTTGAGGGGTTTGGCGCCCCAGTCGGGCATGCTGCGGCGATAGTGCCAGAGCAGCAGCGCGGCAGCACCGCGCCACGGCCGCCACGCCTCGGCGAGCTTGAGGAGACGTTCGGGCGAGGGCCGGGTGCGCAGCTTCTTGAGGTGCTGTGCCGCGACCACCAGGCCGAGATCGAGCCCCGGCATGATGTCGGGCCGGCCCAGCGCGAACATCAGGTAGATTTCGGCGGTCCACGGGCCGATGCCCTTGGCCTGGGTCAGCATCTTGATTGCCGCCGCATCGTCGAGGTCGTGCAGGGCGTCGAAATCGATGCGGCCTTCGACGATGTCGGTGGCGAGGCTGCGGCCGTAGCGCACCTTGGCACCGCTGAGGCCAACGGCGCGCAACGCCTCGTCGCTCTGCGCCAGGAAATCCGCTGGCGTCATCGACGGTACCGCCGCCTCGAGTCTGAGCCAGATGCTGCGCGCGGCGTGAACCGAGACCTGCTGGCCGACGATCGAGCGCATCAGACCGCCGAATCCCACCGGCATCTCGCGCCGTTCGGGATGTCCCACGTCCTTCAGGATGCGTGCGAAATCGGCATCGACGCGTGCGAGATGGCGCATCGCCTTTTTAAGATTGGCATCGTCGAGGACGGGCCGGGTCGCAGTTTTCACCATGGCCGTCCGGCA
This sequence comes from uncultured Reyranella sp., assembly GCA_937915145.1. GTDB lineage: Bacteria > Pseudomonadota > Alphaproteobacteria > Reyranellales > Reyranellaceae > Reyranella. The sequence continues at coordinate 5,254 of CALDNT010000073.1, read as the reverse complement.
TAGCACGCCACCAGCACGCGCTGTAACGTCCGATCATGTCTTCTGTCATGCAGCCCGTGGTTACGCGTTTTGCTCCCAGCCCGACTGGGCTGCTGCATCTCGGTAGCGCCTACTCGGCACTGGTGGCCTGGACCCGGGCGCGCGAGGCCGGCGGCAGGTTCCTGCTGCGCATCGAGGATATCGACACCGGCCGCTGCCGGCCGGAGTTCGAGGCCGCACTTTTGGGGGACCTGCGCTGGCTGGGGCTGGACTGGGACGGCGAGGTGCGCCGCCAGTCGGAACACTTCGACACCTACCACCGGGTGGTCGAGGGGCTTGCCGGTCGCGGCCTGGCCTATCCCTGCTTCTGCACCCGCGCCGACATCGCCCGCGAAATCGCCGGCTCCGGCGGCGCCCCGCATGGACCGGACGGCCCACTCTATCCCGGCACCTGCCGGCAGCTTTCGCCCGCCGAGCGCCGGCAGCGCATTGACGCGGGCCACGATCACTGTATCCGGCTCGACGCCGGCCGTGCGGCACTGGAGGTCGGGCCCTACGCCTTCGTCGACGAGGGGCAGGGACGGATCGAAGGCCAGCCGGTGCTGGCGGGCGACATCGTCGTGGCACGCAAGGACGCCCCGACCAGCTACCATCTTGCGGTCACGGTCGATGACCATCTCCAAGGCGTCACTTTGGTGACGCGCGGCGACGACCTGCTGCCGTCGGCGCACGTCCAGGTCCTGCTGCAGCGCCTGCTGGGCTACGCGACGCCGGGCTATTCCCATCACCGGCTGCTGGCCGATGCAACCGGTCGCCGGTTGGCCAAGCGCCACGGCGATCTCACCATCCGCTCGCTGCGCGAAAGCGGCGTGACAGCCGAAGAAGTCCGCCACCGTGCACTGGCGGGGCGCACCGCCGCGCCGTAACATTCGGCCATGGAACGCACCGAGGAACTCGCCGTCGGCGGCCGGCTGCTTGGCCATATCGACGGACGCACAACCGACCTGGCCGGCGCGCTGTTTCGCAACCGCGTCGATGCCTATTCCAACCCGGCGCGCGCAGCGGCGGAGCGCACTGCGCTGTTCCGCGACCTGCCGCTGTTCATGGGGCTGAGTTCGCGTCTCGCCACGCCCGGCGACTATGTGACGGAAGATGTCGCCGGCATGCCGGTGCTGCTGGCGCGCGGCGCCGACGGCGCGGTCCGGGCCTTCGCGAACATCTGCCGCCATCGCGGCGCACCGGTTGCCCAAGGCTGCGGCAACGCGCGGGCCTTTACCTGTCCCTATCACGGCTGGACCTATGACCTCGCCGGCAGGCTGCTCGGCACCACCGACAAGGTGGGCTTCGCCGGCCTCGATCTCGGCACCCATGGCTTGGTGCGGCTGCCGGCGGCGGAGAAGCACGGCATGCTGTTCGTGCGGCCGAAGCCTATGCAGCCAGGCGAGAGTGCCGAGGTCGATGTCGACGGAAATCTCGGCGCGATCGCGCCGGACCTCGCCGCGCTCAAGCTGGAAACCTATCCGATGTTCTCGGTCGATGTCGTGAAGCCGCGCATCAACTGGAAGTTCGCCATCGATACCTTCCTCGAGGTTTATCACGTCCCGCACCTGCACCGGAAAACCATCGGGCCGTACTTCATCGGCAATGTTGGCACTTTCGACAGCGCCGGCCTGCACGGCCGCATGTGCGTGGCGCGGACTTCGATCGATGCGGTGCGCAGCCTGCCCGAAGCCGAGCGCAACTACCGCCCGCACGTCATCACGATCTACCAGCTCTTCCCCAACACCATCGTGATCTGGCAGGTCGACCATATCGAGATCTGGCGCGCCTTTCCTGGCCGCGACGATCCCAGCCACTGCGAGGTCGAGATGACGATCTACCGACCTGAGCAAACGGACAAGCCGGATGCCTATTGGGAGAAGAACCGCGACATCGCCATTCGTACGGTAATGGAGGAAGATTTCCCGCTCGGTGAGCGCATGCAGATCGGCTTTGAATCGGGCGTCACCGAGGAAGTGATCTACGGCCGCAACGAGCCGTCGCTGGTGCATTTCCACAGTTCGATCCGCGCCGCCCTCGGCGCCCGTGCGTGAGGGCATGGGCGTGAGCGCAGCGCAGCGCCTGCCCGAGTTCCCGGTGGACGGCTGCGCGGTGGTGATCGGCGGTTCGGGCGGCATCGGCCGTGCCGTCGCCGTGCAACTTGCCGAACGCGGCTGCTGTGTGGCGTTCAGCTACTTCAAGGGCCATGCCCGTGCCGAGGAAACCGCATCGCTGGTCCGCACCGCCGGCCAGGAAGTGCACATCGGCCGGGTCGACCTTCGCGAGGAGGCAGAGGTCCTGCGCTTCGTCGACGAGGCGGCGGAGCATTTCGGCGGCGTCCACACCACGGTCTATGCCGCCGGCCCCTACATCCCGATGCGTTTCATCAGCCAGCAGTCCGCATCGGCCTTCCGTGAGGTCATGGAGCACGATGCCTTCGGCTGTTTTCATCTCGCCCAGGCGGCACTGCCGCATCTGCGCAAGAGCAAGGGCAGCTTTACGGCGCTCGTGACGCCGGCCATTCGCCGCTATGCCGTGCGCGACATCCTGAGTGCCGCACCCAAGGCCGCGATCGAGGCAGTGGTGAAGGGCCTGGCCGCCGAGGAGGGCCGCTTCGGCGTGCGCGCCAATGCCGTCGGAGTCGGCGTCATCACCGACGGGCTCTATCACGCGCTGGTGGAAAACGGCGATTTCGACCAGCGTTTCCTCGATGCTTCGCGCGAGGTCATGGCACTGAAGCGTCTCGGCACCGCCGAGGAGGTCGCCGAGGCCGTGGCTTTCCTCGCCTCGTCGCGTGCCCGCTGGATCACTGGCCAGACCCTGATGGTCGATGGAGGTTATGCCCTATGAACCGCACCAAGCCGCCGTTTCGCGCCGACCAGGTCGGCAGTCTGCTGCGCAGTGCGCCCGTCAAGGAGGCGCGGACAAAACGCGTCACCGGCGAGATCACGCCGGCACAGCTGAAATCGGTCGAGGATGCCGAGATCGCCAGGCTCGTGGCCAGGCAGGAGGCGGTTGGCCTGAAGGGCGTGACCGACGGCGAGTTCCGGCGCTCGTGGTGGCATTACGATTTCCTGGCCGGCCTCGACGGCGTCGAACTGGTGAGTGTGGCCCAGGGCCTGCAGTTCAAGGGGACGCAGACCAAGGCCGAGGGCCTGCATGTCCACGGCAAAATCGACTTCACCGACCACCCGATGCTCGATCACTTCAGGTTCCTGAAGTCGGTGGCGAAAGCCACGCCCAAGATGACGATCCCGTCGCCGACGGCGCTGCATTATCGCGGCGGCCGGCAGGCGATCGACACATCGGTCTATCCCGGAATGGAGGCCTTCTTCGACGATCTCGGCCGCGCCTACGCCAAGGCGGTGCGGGCCTTCGGCGAGGCCGGTTGCACCTACCTGCAGCTCGACGAGGTGTTCGTGGCCTACTTGTGCGACCCCGCGCAGCGCGACTACCTGCGCGGCCGCGGCGACGATCCCGACAAGCTCCTGCATATCTATGCCGATCTGGTGAATGCCGCCGTCTCGGGCCGCACGCCGGGCATGACGATTTCCATGCATCTCTGCCGTGGCAACTTCCGCTCGACCTGGATGGTGCAAGGCGGCTACGAGCCGGTGGCCGATGTGCTGTTCAACAAGATGGGCGTCGATGCCTATTTCATGGAGTACGACAGCGAGCGCGCCGGTGGTTTCGAGCCGTTGCGGATGCTGCCGAAGCACAAGCATGCCGTGCTCGGCATCATGACCTCCAAGACCGGCGCACTGGAGAGCAAGGACCAGCTCAGACGCCGACTCGACGAGGCCGCGAAATTCACCGACCTCGACCAGCTCTGCCTCAGCCCGCAATGCGGCTTCGCCAGCACCGAGGAAGGCAACCTGCTGGCCGAGGAAGAACAGTGGGCCAAGCTCGCGCGCTGCGTCGAGGTCGCCGAGGAGGTGTGGGGACAGGCATGACCTTGCCCGTCCTCTACGGCAATCGCGAGTCCGGCCACTCCTACAAGGTGCGCCAGACGCTTGTTCTGCTCGATGTGGCGCACGAATATCGCTATGTCGATCTCTTGCCGCCGCGCGCCGAACGCCGCGCCGACTTCGTCGCCGTGAGTCCCTATGGCGAAGTGCCCGTCTTCATCGACGAGGACGGCGTGCTGGCGCAGTCGAATGCCATATTGCTCCACCTTGTCCGCAGGAGCGGCCGGCTGGGCGGTGGTGACGATCTCGAGCGCACCACGCAGTGGCTTTTCTGGGAGGCCAACCGCATCGGCTTTTCGCTGTCCAATCTCCGCTTCGCCCTGCGCTTTGCCAAGGAAGACCCCGGTGTCGTCGCCATGCTGCGGCGCCGGACCGAGGCCGACCTCGACCGGTTGGCCTCGGAATTCGATCGCCGGCCGTATCTGCTGGGTGAAGCGCCCGGCGTCGCGGACATCTCCTGCGCGGGTTATCTCTTCTTCGCCGACCAGGCCGGGATCGATCTTCGCCGCTGGCCGTCGGTCGGCGGCTGGCTCGATCGTCTGGCCGCCACGCCGGGATGGGCGCATCCCTATGAATTGATGGATTCCAAGTCGGCGACGTCACGTTGATCGTCCCTGGCGGATTGCCGGGTACCGGAAAGACGACCATCGCTTGCATCCTGTCGCCGTGCGTTGTCACGGTGCCTTCCATGCCGACCGGCTATCGAACTGATCGACTGACGGCATTTCCACAGTCGCGGGCGGAGCGCCATGGTGCTCGAGGTAACAGAACCCGGGCGCAAGGAAGACCGATCATGAACGTATCGACACCGTCCACACCGGCCCAGGAACGTGCCGTCAAGGAGCAGGTGGTGCTGGTCCTGCAGGGCGGCGGCGCGCTGGGCGCCTATCAGGCCGGCGTCTACCAGGCCCTGATGGAAGGAGGCATTGAACCCGATTGGGTGATCGGTACCTCGATCGGTGCCATCAACGGCGCGATCATCGCTGGCAATGCGCCGCAGAACCGAATCGCGCGGCTGCATGAATTCTGGTCCGGCGTCGGCCGGCAGTCGCCGGTCGACCAGCTCTGGCCGGCAGCAATGTTTGGCAACGTGCTGGCAAACATGTCGACGGTCCTGTCGGGCATTCCCGGCTTCTTCAGGCCCAATCCGCAGGCGATCTGGGGACCGACGTTTCCTCTCGGCATCGAGCAGGCGTCGTATTACTCGACCGACCCGCTCCGGGAGACGCTCGGTCGCCTGGTCGATTTCGACTACCTCAATGCCGGGC
>CALDNT010000072.1 GCA_937915145.1 uncultured Reyranella sp. | reverse complement strand
GCGCAGCGCCATGCCACGCGGCAGATCCCAGTCGACGCGGACGTCGCCCAGCATGAACATCATGGGAAAAGCCTCGCCTTCGAAAGCGATCCCGAGTGCATGCCGCACGGCGCTGTGCGCCCCGTCGCAGCCGAACACATAATGGAAGGTCGCGCGCTCGGTGCCGCCATCGGGGCGCCCGAGTGTCACGGCGACGCCTTCGGCATCCTGCCCCAGCGCCTGAAGGCTGGTTCCCCGCTCGACGCCGACGCCAAACCTGCCGAGATGACGTGCCAGAAGCCGTTCGGTCTCATACTGGGGCAAGCCCAGTTGCGCGTAGGGCAGATCGGAGAAGTCGTGAACGGCGTCGCCCGGCGGATGACCCTGGATGATCGAGCGAAGGCCCTCGATCCACAGGCCGGCATCGATCATATCGCGGGCGATTCCCATGTCGTCCCAGACTTCGAGCGTACGTGGCGTCACGCCGATCGCGCGGCAGTAGGGCGACGGTGTTGCGAGCCGGTCGACAATGCGACAGCCCACGCCATGCCGCGCCAACTCGGCCGCCATGGTGAGGCCGACCGGCCCCGCGCCCACGACCAGAACGTCGGTCATTGCACGCTCTCCTGGCGCCCCGCGAACTCCGCATCCTTCTTCGGGATCAGATCGTAAGGCAGCGCGAAGCCCGGCAGCGCCATCAGACGGTCGCGCCACGCGGCGAGGTTCGGGCGCTGGTCGAGCGACAGACCGCCCTCGTGCGCGAACACCATGCGGCCCCAGCAGCCGATGTCGGCGATCGAACAGGCATCGCCCACCAGCCACTCGCGGCCGGCCAGAGACTTGTCGGCGAAATCCACCGCGGCCTCGGCCGGGGGCCGGAAGAAGTTCACGATGTCCTGCGACACGTCGGGCCGGAAACGGGCGAAATGACGGACCCGCGCCACGTTGGTGATGGCATCGTTCTCCCACGACAGCCACTCGCGCGCCTGCCAGCGATGCTGCTCTGTCCTGGGCTCGAAATGACCGGTGGTCCGCGCGAGGTAATCGAGGATGACGTTGGACATCACGAGGACGAGGCCGTGGTGGCGCAGCACCGGGACCTGGCCGTAACGGTTGATCGCGAGATGGTCGGGCTCCTTCTGCACGCCGTTCTTGAGATTGACGGTGCGGAAGGAGAACGGCAGGCCGCTGAGTGCCAGGAAGAGCATCGGCTTGTAGCTTGAGCTCGAGGTGAAACTGCCGTGCAGAACGAAGCGGTCGTCGGTCATCGGTGACTCCTGTGGCCAGACGATGGCTCAATTCGTAGTCTGTTGCACCTTTGGAGGAAGCGAACATGACGACGCTCAAGCGCCGCAAAGTCGGACGGACCAAGCTGGAAGTCACCGAACTGGGGCTCGGCGGCGCGCCTCTGGGCGGCTTTCGCGCCACCATTCCCGACAGCGAGGGCGCGGCCCTGGTCGATGCCGGTTACGCCGACGGCATCCGCTACTTCGACACCTCGCCGTTCTACGGCTACGGCCGCAGCGAACTGCGCATGGGCGCGGCACTGCGCGACAAACCGCGTGACAGCTACGTGCTGTCGACCAAGGTCGGCCGTATCCTGCATGTGCGCAAGCGGGGCGAGGCCCTGCCGAAGGACTTTCGCGAGAACGGCCTGCCGGGCTTCGTGCCGCAGTTCGACTACACCTACGACGGCGTCATGCGCTCGCTGGAACACTCGCATCTGCGGCTGGGCATCGACCGCATCGACATCGCGCTGATCCACGACGTCGACTTCTGGACCATCAAGGATCGCGCCATTCTCGACGAGCGCTTCAAGACAGTGATGGACGGAGGCTTTCGCGCGCTCGACGAACTGCGCAAAGCGGGCGTCATCTCTGCGATCGGCGTCGGCATCAACGAGAGCGACACCAGTACCCGCTTCATCAAGGCGGGCGACTTCGACTGCATGCTGCTGGCCGGCCGCTACACGCTGCTGGAACAGGGGGCACTCAAGGAATTCCTGCCGGAATGCGTCAAGCGCTCGGTCTCGGTGATCCTGGGCGGGCCGTACAATTCCGGAATCCTGACCGGCAACGTGAAGCCCGGCGCCACCCACGACTATGCCGCCGCCCCCGCCGCTCTGATCGAAAAGGCACAGAAGATCGAGGCGGTGTGCCAGCGCCACGGCGTGGCGCTGGGCGCGGCGGCCATGCAGTTCGCGTTGTTCCATCCCGCCTTCTGTTCGGTGATCCCGGGGGCACTCAGCACAGCGGAAGTGCAGCAGAACGTGGCGCACATGAGCGCCAAGATTCCAGTCGAGCTGTGGAGCGAGCTGAAGCGCGAGAAGCTGATCGACCCCGCGTCGCCGACGCCGAACTAGAGATCGTCAAGGTCTTCCGGACCGCACGCGGTCCGGATGAACATGAGGAGAACGCCATGAAGATCGTCGATGCTCAGGTCCATATCTGGTCGCAGACCATCACACCGCCCTCGGGCCTGCACCGCAAGGTGACGAAGTTCACGGCCGAGGTGTGTCTCAGGGAAATGGACGAAGCCGGCGTTGCCGCAGCGCTGATCCACCCGCCCTACAGCTGGGATCCGACCTCCAATCAGCTCGCCCTCGATGCCGCAAAAAAATACCCCGACCGCTTCGCCGTGATGGGCCAGTTCCCGCTGGGCGATCCCGAGAGCCGCAAGAGCATCGTCGGCTGGCGCAACCAACCCGGCATGATGGGCCTGCGCTGGGCGCTCCTCCATCCGGACGAGCGGCAATGGCTGCACGACGGCCTGCTCGACTGGGTGTGGCCCGCTGCCGAGAAGGAGGGCATCCCGGTCGCCACCATGGGTGGGCTGTTCCTCGACAAATTCCGCGACATCGCCGAGCGCCATCCCAACCTGAAAATGATCGTCGACCATTGCGGCCTCAACCGTCACGGCCAGGACGAGGAGGCCTTCATCCACCTCGACGAACTATGTGCGCTGGGCAAGCTGCCCAACGTCGCCGTGAAGGCAACCGGAGCGCCGCACTATTCGACCAAGGGCTACCCCTTCCGCAACATCCACGACGGGCTGCATAGAATCTTCGACGCCTTTGGGCCCAAGCGCTTCTTCTGGGGCACCGACATCACCCGCATGCAATGCAGCTACCGCCAGTGCGTGACCTTCTTCACCGAGGAGCTGCCGTGGCTGAAGGGCCGCGACCTGGAAGACGTGATGGGCCGCGGTCTGTGCGAATGGATCGGCTGGAAACTGAAGTTCGAGTGAGCCAAGAGCTCGTCTGGATAAAATAGAGCGAAATGCGGCAGTCATCGTCACCGCTTGCGCAAGCTCTTCCTGTGCTGTTGCCCATGCACATCATGTGGCAAGGTCATCCCAAGTTGCGCATGGCCGCGGCTCCAAAATATGGGAGAACGTGACGATGACACTGGCAAACCCGGCAATATCGGGCGGCGTCACGATGATGGCGCGGCGCGCCATCGGCATCCTGCTCACCGCGCTCACGCTCGCATGGTCGGTGGCCGCCGCGGGCGCTCCCATCGACGTCAAGCGCGTGGCGACGATCGGCTTCACGGTTGCCGACATGGACCGGTCGGTGGCGTTCTATGCCGACGTCATGGCCTTCGAGAAGGTGGATGATTTCCGGCTGAACGGCCCGGCCTACGACCAGCTTACCGGCGTGTTCGGCACCAACATGCGGATCGTCCATCTGAAGCTCGGCGAGCAGGTCGTCGAGCTGACACAGTATCTCGCGCCGCCGGGCGGCCGGCCGATCCCCGTTCCATCGCGCAGCAACGACCGGTGGTTCGAGCATCTGGCGATCGTCGTCAGCGACATGGACAAGGCCTACGCCACTCTCCAGCGTCATGGCATCCAGCAGATCTCGCCCGCGCCCCAGACGATCCCGGCGTCGAACGTTCCGGCGGCCGGCATAAAAGCCTTCAAGTTCCGCGATCCCGACAATCACGACCTCGAACTGATCTGGTTCCCGCCCGGCAAGGGCGCCCCACAATGGCAGAAGCCGGGTGACCGGCTTTTCCTCGGCATCTCCCACACGGCGATCACCATCGGCGACACGGCAGCGAGCCTGGCGTTCTACCGCGGCCTTCTCGGCATGAAGGTGATCGGCGGCAGCCTCAACACCGGCATCACCCAGGAGTATCTCGACAGCGTCTTCGGCGCCCGGGTGAGGGTTACCGCGGTGTCGCCGCCTGCCGCACCGGCGCATGTGGAGTTCTTGGAGTACGAGGCGCCGCCCGGCGGCCGTCCGATGCCGCTCGACACCCGCTCGAACGACATGTGGCACTGGCAGACCTCGCTGGTGGTGGCGGACGTGGAGGCCGCCGCAACGGCGCTGCGCGCCGCCGGTGTCCACTTCGTCACGCCTGGCGTGATCGCCGTGCCGAAATCGCCGCTCGGATTTTCCAAGGCCATCATGGTTCTGGATCCGGACGGCCATGCGATGCGCCTGGTGGAACCCTGAGGGATAGCCCCGGCACTCACTCGACCTCTCGGACAGGAAGGAACGATTCCATGAACATCGTCGACCGGAGTTTGCCCTTCGTCGCCCGCTTCTGCCTCATCCTGCTGTTTCCGTTCAGCGCCCTCGACAAGATCGTCGACTACGGCAACGCCGTGGCGCAGGCCGACGCTTCAGGCATGCCAGTGCCCGGCTGGCTACTGCTACTGCTGGGCGGATGCCTGGAGGTCTTCGGATCGTTGGGCATCCTGCTCAACCTCTATGCCCGGCCGCTCGCCCTGCTGTTCTGCTTCTACTGCATCACGACGGCCGTGCTGTTCCACAATTTCTGGATCTACCCGTTCGGCGGCGCCGACTGGCAGGCCAACTTCTGGCCGTTCCTCAAGAACTTCGGACTGGTGGGCGGCTTCCTGTTCGTTGCCGCTAACGCCCGGATGGAACCGCTCAGCCGGGCCTTTACCTTTGCGCCGCGGCCGCGGTCGTAAGCGCGCGTCGCGGGACCGCTATTTCCGGAGCGGCACGATCTGGCCGCGAATCTCACCGTCGGGAAATTTTTCCGTCATGACGTTGACGTACCAGCGGCCGGCGAGCACTTCAGCCGCTTGGCCTTCGGTGAGCGTCACGCCGTCGTCGATCGTCGAGCGGTCGGCGTAGAACGGGATATTGATCGGCGCTACACGTTGGGCGTTCTCGCCCACGGCTGCAGGACCATGCAGGTAGGCCATGGTCACCGGCCCGCTGAGACCGACCAGATTGAGACGATATTCCAGGACCTTGGTCGAAGGCCGGTAGACCGCCGCAAAGTAGCCGCGGCCCCTGCTGCCGGTCGGCGGCACTTCGGCGGCGCTGCCGAGATCGGCCCGGAAGTCGGTCTTGGGCAGCCTCGGTTCGCCCGGATAGAACGAGCAGCCGCCCGCGACGAGCAGGATGGAGAAAAGCAGGGCGCGGCGGATCATTGCTTTCAGTCTACGCTGCCACCGCGCCGATCGTCCCCACGGCAAATCACGCCCGGTGGTGCACCGGCATCTGGCCGTAAACCTGCACCGGCAGTCCTTCCAGCCGCGCCTTGAGCTGGAGCGCCAGGAAGCGCGAATAGAGTCTGGACTGCATGAGATTGCCGCCATGGAACCACAGATTCTCCTGGGCGGTCGGCTTCCACATGTTGCGCAATTCGCCTTCCCACGGGCCGGGGTCCTTGGCCGTGCCCGATCCCAGCCCCCAGCATTTGCCGACCCTGTCGGCGACGTCAGGTGAGATCAGCTCGCCCGCCCACTGATTCATCGAGCCGTAGCCGGTGGCATAGACGACGAGGTCGGCCGCGAGTTCGCTGCCATCCTTCAACACCACGGCGTCCTCGGTGAAATGGGAAACCTCGACGCCGGACTTGAGCTTGATCCGGCCATCGGCGATCAGCTCGGAGGCGCCGACATCGATGTAGTAGCCGGAGCCGCGGCGCAGATACATCGGGCCGATGCCGGTGTCGTCCTCGCCGAAGGTGAGTTGGAAGCCCGCCGCCCTGAGGCGGTCGTAGAAATCCGCGTCCTCGCGCCGGATCTGGTCGACCACCGGCCGCATGACCTGCGGCAGCGCACCATAGGGCATCGATGCCGTGGTGAGATCGGCAATCTCGGTGGTGATGCCGGAGGCCAGAGCCGCCTCTGAATAGAGTGCCCGGTTCTTGGCCAGGGTTTCAGCGCGCATGACCAGCGTCGGCGAACGTTGCAGGAGCGTCACATCGGCGCCGTGCTCCCACAGGTCGGCGGCGATGTCGTGCGCCGAATTGTTCGAGCCCACGACGACGCAGCGCTTGCCCGCCCAACCTTCGCCGCCGGCGTGGCGGCTGGAATGGTGCTGCTGGCCCTTGAAGAGGTTGGCGCCAGCAAAGCGCGGCACCTCGGGGAAGCCCGACATGCCGGTGGCCAGCACGATATGCTGCGGTTTCAGCGTGATGGGCGCGCCGTCGCGCTCGACCGTCACGGTCCATTCGCGGCGGCCCTCGTCCCACGACGCACCCTTGCAAACGGTCGAGTTCCAGTAGTCGAGTTCCATGATCTTCACATAGGACTCGAGCCAGTCGCCCATCTTGTCCTTGGGCGTGTAGATCGGCCAATGATCGGGAAACGGCAGGTACGGCAGATGGTCGTACCAGACCGGATCGTGCAGGCAGAGCGACTTGTAGCGGTTGCGCCAGGCGTCGCCCGGGCGCGGATTGCGATCGACAATCAGCGCCGGAACACCCAGCCGCTTCAGACGCGCGCCGAGGCCGATACCGCCCTGCCCGCCGCCCACCACCAGCACGAACGGCTGGCGGTCGTAGCCGAATTCGGCGGCATCGGCGCGGCGCCGGTCGGTCCAGGTGATCCGGTTCGGAATGGCGCCGTGCTGGACGCCGGTTTCGCGGGTCTCGCCGCTGCGCTCCTCGAAGCCTTTCAGCTCCATCAGGGCGGTAAACAATGTCCAGGCCTTGCCGTCCTTCAGCCTGACGTGGCCTCTGGCGCGACCGACGGCGGTCTCGAAGGTGAACCAGCCTTCCCGGTCGCCGCTGCGGAAGGACCCCGGCCGCACGTCGTCAAGGCGCGCCTGCAGCATGTCGGCGATGGCCGCCCGGCCCTCCAGGGTCACGATGTTCCAGGTGAAGGAAACGAGGTCGCGCCAGTAACCGTCGCCGGCGAACAGTTCGGCCACGCCGGCGGCATCGCCGCGCTTCAGGGCAGCGGCAAAGCTCGAGAGCCAGTCCGATGTTGGGGAAGAGCCGTCGGTATCAGTCATGACCGTCACTCTAGCCAAAAATCCACCGCCCGGGGCCGGACGTTTTCGCGAGACGATGCGACGGGGCTGGCCCGATGGCCGCACCGGGAGGATGATTTGTCCCGGAGGACCCCGCCCATGAAATACGACGTCATCTCCGCCGACGGACATATCGACCTGATCTGGTTACCGCCCGACCTGTTCACCAGGAACGCGTCGAGCCAGATGAAGGAGCGCATGCCCCATGTGGTCGACGGACCCAAAGGACCGGAATGGACCAGCCGCAACGGCGCCAAGTTCGGCCTGGTGAACGGCATGGGCTCGGCCGGACGTGAATATGTCCCGGGCATCATCCACCGCTCCGACCGCATGGCCTCGACTGGGCTCTACGACGACGGCAAGAAAGGCATTCGGCGCCTTACCGAGGTCGACCTGCGTCTCAAGGACCAGGACCGCGACGGCGTGCAGGCCGAGGTGCTGTACGGCGTGCTGGGCTCGAGCGGCCGGCTGAACGATCCCGAGGCCGCGCTTGAGATGCTGCGCATCTACAACGACTGGCTCCATGACTTCTGCAAGCAGGCGCCCGACCGGCTGGTCGGCCTCGCCAACCTCCCGAACTACAACATGGAGGAGTCGGTCGCCGAGGCGATGCGCTGCGCCAAGCGCGGCGTGCGCGGCCTCGACATCGCCAACCGTCCCGACATGACGCCGCTCTGGGACGAGCATTGGGAGCCGCTCTGGAAGTTCGGCCACGAGACCGGCATTCCGCTGCACTTCCACACGATCGGCGGCCGCTCACCCGACGTCACCAAGTTCCCGGCGCACGTGCAGCGCCGCATCTTCGCCGTGCATATCACCGGCTTCCAGATGCACATGAGCACCATGCTGATGGGGCTGATCTTCTCGGGCGCCCCGGAGCGCTATCCGAACCTGAAGATCGTGATCGGCGAAGCTGGTCTCGGCTGGATTCCCTATGTACTGCAGCACATGGATCTCGAGTGGGAGGACCAGTTCAAGGATCTCGATCTCAAGATGAAGCCCAGCGAGTACTGGCATCGCCAGTTCTACGCCACCTATCAGACCGATCCGGTCGGCATCGAACTGCTCAAGCACCTGGGCGAGGACAATGTCATGTGGGGGTCGGACTTTCCCCACCCCGACGGTATCTGGCCGGACAGCCAGCAGTTCCTGAGCGAGGAGCTGACCGGCGTCTCGCCCGCCGTTCGGGCAAAGGTCGTACGGGACAATGCGATGAGGCTCTACGGGCTCGGGAACTGAGCCGCCATTCCGATCGACGGCAACAAGCGCTACGGACGCAACGTGCAACTGCATCCAATCCCTGTGCGCCGCGGCGCGACGCGAATTACGGTCCCGGCCTGATGTTTCAGGCCGGGTCGTTGTTTCGTGTTCAGACAGGGCATCGTCGTGCGACGCTGCTTATCCAGGATGCAGATCGCCATGTTTTCACAAAGGCCTGTGCTTCACATGATTTGCGGCAAGATCGCCGCCGGCAAGTCGACGCTCGCCGCCCGCCTTGCGAGCGCACCTGCGACGGTGCTCCTCAGCGAAGACCGCTGGATGTCGTGCCTCTACAAGGATGAGCTGAAGTCGGTGGCGGACTACGTCCGCTACTCAGCCCGCCTGCGCAACGCCATCGGCGGCCACATTGAGGCGCTCCTAAAGGCAGGCATGTCGGTCGTGCTCGACTTTCCGGCGAATACGGTCGCAAACAGGCAGTGGATGCGGACAATCTTCAGTGGCGCCGGGGCGGACCACCGCCTTCATTTCCTCGATGCAACGGATGAGATATGCAGAGAGCGTCTGCGGCAAAGAAACGCCGCCGGCACTCACGCCTTCGTGGTGAGTGACGCCGAGTTCGACGAGATCACGCGCCATTTCGCACCACCTGCCCGTCGGGAATGCTTCGAGACAGTCGTCTACCGTGAGACATAATGGCGAGGCGGCGATGAAGCGCTGTCGACTGGACGCACAAAAAGGGCTGAAAAGGGTGGCATGATTCGTACCGCCCTTCTGACCTCATCGGCGATGCTGGCTTTCGCCGGCAATTCGCTGCTCTGCCGGCTGGCGCTGCGCGACACCGAAATCGATGCCGCGAGTTTCACCGCGATCCGGCTGGGCTCCGGCGCGCTGATCCTGGCGGCGCTGCTGATGCTGCGCGGCCGGCGGCCGACGGCGGGCGGCAGCTGGCCGATGGCGGCCATGCTGTTCGCCTATGCCGTGTGCTTCTCCTTCGCCTACCGCGACCTCACCGCAGCAACCGGCGCCCTGCTGCTGTTCGGTGCGGTGCAGCTCACCATGATGGGCTACGGACTGTGGACCGGCGAGCGCATCCGCGGCCTCAGGCTTGTGGGCCTTCTTTTTGCGCTGGGCGGCCTGGTGTGGCTGCTGCTGCCGGGACTGGCGGCACCGCCGTTATTGGCGGCGGCGCTCATGCTGGTCGCGGGCGCGGCCTGGGGTGTTTATTCGCTGCTTGGCAAGAGCGCCGGCGATCCGACGGCGGCGACCGGCGGCAATTTCCTGCGCTCGCTGCCCTTTGCGGCGGCCCTCATGCTGGCCGCAACGACGACCGGCACGGTCGAGCGGACCATGGACCAAACGGGCGTGTTCTATGCCGTACTTTCCGGCGCCGTGACCTCGGGCCTGGGCTACGTGCTGTGGTATGCCGTCCTGCCGATGCTGCGGGCTACGTCAGCCGCGACGGTGCAGCTCTGCGTCCCGGCCATTGCCGCCCTGGGGGGCGCAGTGCTACTCGCCGAGCCGATTACGGTGCGTCTGGTGGTGGCATCGGCGGCGGTGCTGGGCGGAATCGCGCTTACGATCTATCGAAGGAATTGAAAGAGGAAGCATGTTCGAAGTTGCCGAGCGTCTGAAGAACGTCAAGGTTTCGGCGTCCGCCGCCATGACCCGCAAGGTGCGCGAACTGCGCGCCGAGGGCATAAAGATCGTGGGCCTGTCCTCGGGCGAACCCGATTTTCCGACGCCGCCTCATGCCATCGAGGCCGCCCATCGCGCCGCACTGGCCGGCGATACCAAATACCCGCCGCAGGATGGCGTGAAGCCGCTGAAGGAAGCGGTCCGGCGCAAGTTCCAGCGCGACAACAATCTCGACTATGCGCTCGACGAGGTCATGGTCTCCAACGGCAGCAAGCAGATCATGTACGACGCGCTGATGGCGAGCGTGAACACCGGCGACGAGGTGGTCATTCCCACGCCAGGCTGGATCTCCTATGCCGACCAGGCGACGGTCGCAGGCGCCCGGCCGGTGTTCGTGTCGTGCCCCGAGAACAACCAGTTCAAGCTGCGCGCTGCCGATCTCGCTGCCGTGATCACGCCACGCACCAAGTGGGTCGTGCTGAACTTCCCCAACAATCCGACCGGCGCGGTATGTTCGCGCGCCGAGATGCGCGCCATCGCCGACGTGTTGCTCGGCCATCCGCACGTGATGGTGATGGCCGACGACGTCTACGAGCATCTGATCTATGACGACTTCGGCTTTTGCACCATTGCCGAAGTCGAGCCAAAGCTGAAGGAACGCACGCTGACCGTGAACGGCGCGTCGAAGGCCTATGCGATGACCGGTTGGCGGGTCGGGTTCGCCGGAGGGCCGCGGCCGCTGATCGCCGCCATGACCAACATGCAGGGCCAGATCGGCTCCGGCATCTCGACCATCAGCCAGGCCGCGGCCACGGCGGCGCTCGACGGCCCGCAGGACCTGCTGAAGGAACGCGCGGCCGACTACCAGAAACGCCGCGACGAGGTCGTGGCCATGCTGCGGGCGGCGCCCGGCCTCACCTGCCACAAGCCCGAGGGCGCATTCTACGTTTTCCCCAACATCGCCGGCTGCATCGGCAAGACCACCAAGGCCGGCCGCAAGATCGACAGCGACACCGATTTCGTGACGGCCCTGCTGGAAGAAAAGCACGTCGCCACCGTGCAGGGAGCGGCCTACGGCATGAGCCCCTACTTCCGCATTTCCTACGCCACCGACGTGGCAAGCCTGCGCGAGGGCTGCGGACGCATCCAGGAGTTCTGCCGCGAACTCCGCTGAACCCACTCGCTGGCGGATCGAATCGAGAGGCGATGAGCGCGCAAGAAGCGCGCGCTCACGGGGCTCTTGTGTCCGATGTCGACCGCTAGAGCTGCTTGATCAGGTTCACCTGGGCCGGGATGCCCAGCTTGCGCGAACAGCGCGGCCAATGCCACGATTCCTGCAGATCGTAGATCATGTACCAGGCGAGACTGGCGGCCTTGTCGTAGTTCTGGACGTACTCGGCAGCCTCTTTGGTCGTGAGCTGGGTGCCGTCGCGCCTGCTCGTATAGGTGATGAAGGTGCGCAGCGTGAACTGGAAGCGTCCGTGGTAGGCGCCGCGACTGCCGTAGATCGGCCGCTCCGAGGGCCCCCAGCTCCCGCTCTCGCAGGTCGCGAGCTGTTGCAGGATATGTTCCTTGCGGTCGGCGATTTCCTGCTCGCGGGGAGTAAGGCCCGGCGCGACAGCCGCGACTTGCGGTGGCTTGGGGCCGAACAGGTTGGCGCAACCTGCAACGCCCAGTGACGCAGCGACGAGAAAAGTGAGAGCGGCGGCGCGAAGACCAGTCACAACCAAGTAGTGTTCCCACGAATCCGCTGGCACTGCAAATCGGGCCATCGCAATCTGGCTGCGGAAGGTGAGCCATGATCAGCGACGATCTCGATGCCAGTCACGTTCGCGAACTCCTGAATCTCGAAGCCAGCCAGACTTGCGGCTTCGTGCGTGTCACCTACGTCAGCAGGCAGATGATCAGCACCGACATCGCCGCCGACCAGCACGTGCAGTTCTTCATTCCCGGCGACACCTTTCACACCGCACGGGTGATCGGCCGGTGCCGGTGGTTTCTGTGTGGCAGCACGGAATGGCCGGGCGTCATACCCGCCGACGTCGAACTGGGCGATGCGGCGGTATTGGCGGAAAAGCATCCGGCGGTGGCACGGGAGATCCAGAGTTTCCCGCAACCCATATCGTAGTTTTCTACCCGACCTGACGCGCCTGCCCGACCCAATATCTGGCCCGAAGCACTTTCTTGTCGACCTTGCCGACGGCCGTGAGCGGCAGGCTGTCGACAATTTCGATCTGCTTGGGCGCGTGCGTGCCGCCCTTGCGATCCTTCACCAGTTGTATCAGCGCTTCGGGGGAAGGTTTGGTGCCGGCCTTGGCGACGATCAGCGCCGCCACCGCCTCTCCCCACTTTTCGTGAGGCACGCCGACTACAGCGGCCATGGCCACGTCGGGATGCGAGGACAGGACATCCTCGATTTCGCGCGGATAGATGTTGAAGCCGCCGGACACGATCATGTCCTTCTTGCGATCGACGATGTAGAGATAGCCACGGTCGTCGGCGCGGGCAATGTCGCCGGTGTGCAGCCAGCCGCCCTTGAAAGCCTCGGCCGTCTGGTCCGGCCGCTTCCAATACTGTTCCATGGCATGCGGGGCGCGCACACAGATTTCGCCCGCCTCGCCCGGCTTCACCTCGTTGTTGTCCTCGTCGCGCAAGGTGACGCGACACGAGGCGATGGGGAAGCCACAGGAGGCAAACAGCTCGGGCCGCCTAGCATCGTGGTCGGCCTTCCGGAGTACGCTCACCGGATAGCACTCGGTCTGGCCGTAGAGTTGGCTGAACACCGGGCCGATGCGCTCCAGACCCTCGACCAGCCGCGTCGGCGACATCGGCGAGGCACCATAGAGGATCAACTCCAGCGAGGAGAGATCGGTCTTGTCCAGCCTGGGATGATCGAGCAGCACGTAGATCATCGTGGGCACGAGCAGGGTGAAGTTGATCTTCTCGCGTTCAAGCGTGGCCAGGAACTTCTCCGGATCGAAGCCTTTCATGAGATGAACCGTGCCGCCCTTCAGCAGTGTCGGCACCACCTTGGTGCCCGCAACATGGGTGATGGGCGCGGCGGCAAGGTAGCGTGGCGTCTCGGGGAATTCGAAATCTGCCGCAACGGCGATCGTCATCGCCGCCGTCGAGCGGTGCCGGCGGATCGCGCCCTTGGATTTGCCGGTGGTGCCGCCGGTGTAGTTGATGACGGAGTAGTCTTCCGGCGTCGCGAGGTCGACCGGGCTCGCCTCGCCGATCCGCTCGGCCGCCGCCATGAGATCGCGGCCGAAATCCGCCTTGCCCATGGTCAGCACGACGCCGATCCGGGCCGCCGCACCGGCCGCCAGTTCACCGCCGCGCTGGGCGTGCGTCCTGGGATCGACGATCAGCGCACTCGCCCCAGCGTCCTCGATGACATCGAGCTGATCGTCCAGAGCTCCCAGAGGATGCAGCCACGTCGAGACCAGCCCCAGCCCCCCGGCCGCGACTCCTGCGCACCAGGTCTCGGCGTTGTTGGCGCTCAGGAACGCGACTGTCTGGCCCTTCGTGAGGCCGGCCGCGGCCATCGCCGCCTGTAGACGACCGATCAACGCCAGAGCCGCCCGATAGGTCAGGCTGCCGCCGTCCCACACGAAGGCCCGGCGTTCGGGAAAGCGCGCCAGCGCCCGCAACACCACGGCGGTGCCGGTAGGCGCCTCGGTGATGGCGTTGTGCATGTGATCAACCTTTCGCGGGATGGACTTTCATCCAGTGACGCGCGATTTCCTCGCGGGTCGCCACCCAGACCTTCGGTTTCGATGCGACGTAGTCGAGAAAGCGCGCCAGGGTGGCGGCGCGGCTCGGCCGCCCGGCGAGACGGCAATGCAGCCCGATCGACATCATCTTCGGCGCGCGCCCGCCTTCGGCGTAAAGCACGTCGAAGGCGTCCTTCATCGCCTGCAGCCAACCGTCACCCGCCGTGTAGCCGGGCGGCACGGCGAACTTCATGTCGTTGACTTCCAGCGTATAGGGAACGATCAGGTGCGCCTTGCCGTCAACCCGCACCCAGTACGGCAAATCGTCATTGTAGGAATCGCTCGAGTAGAGAAAGCCGCCGTGCTTCACGATGGCCGACAGCGTATGCATGCCAAAACGGCCGGTGTACCAGCCGACCGGTGGCTTGCCGGCGGACGCCGTGATGGCCTTCACCGCCCGCCTCATGTGGTCGAGTTCCTGCTCGAGCGTAAAATCCTTGTAGTTGATCCAGCGCCAGCCGTGGCTCGCCACCTCGTGCCCGCCCGCAGCCATCGCCTTGCCGGCCGCCGGGTTCAGTTCCAGCGCACGCCCGATCGCCCACGAGGTAAAGCGCATGTCGCGTTCGGCGAACAGCCGCAGGATGCGCCAGAAGCCGGCGCGGCTGCCGTATTCGTACATCGACTCGGTGCTGAGATCACGGCCACCGGCGATCGGAGTGCCGCCCGGCGTTTCCGAAAGAAATGTCTCGGACGCAGGATCGCCGTTCAGGATCGTGTTTTCGCCGCCCTCCTCGTAGTTCAGGACGAAGCTGACGGCGATGCGGGCGCCCTTCGGCCATTGCGGGTCGGGCGTCTCGGGACCATAGCCAATCAGATTGCGGTCGAGATGATCGTGCATGACGCGGCCCCCGGAAACGCTGGCGATTGAACAACGACTATGCCGCCGCTATAGCTCGCGCGACAAGCTTCGAGGAGGCGATATGAGTGTGGCCAGCGCCGTGCGCGAGGACCGTCTGTGGCAGCGGCACGCCGACATGGCGAAGCTCGGCGGCACGCCCAAAGGCGGCGTCAATCGCCAGGCACTGTCGGCGGAGGACGCCGCTGCACGGAACCTGCTTGCAGGCTGGGCCACCGCGCGCGGCTTTGCGATCTTCACCGACGCCATCGGCAATCTCTTCGTGCGCCGCGACGGCACGGACGCCAAGGCGCTGCCGGTGCTGAGCGGGTCGCACATGGACAGCCAGCCGACCGGCGGCCGCTTTGATGGCATGTACGGCGTGCTGGCGGCATTCGAAGCATTGGAAGCGCTGGAGGACGCCGGGGTGAAAACCCGGCGGCCGGTGATCGCCGTCGCCTGGACCAACGAGGAAGGCTCGCGCTTCCAGCCCGGCGCCATGGGCTCGGCGGTGTTCGCCGGACACAACGACCTCCACGCGATGCTAGCCGTGAGGGACTGGAAGGGCGTCGTGCTGAAGGATGCGCTGGCCGAGACTCTGAAGGCGGCGCCGGCACCGCTGCGCAAGGGCAAGCCCGGCTTCGCCCTGGACGGCTATGTCGAGGTCCATATCGAACAGGGTCCGCGGCTGGAGAACGAGCACAAGACGATCGGCGTCGTGACGGCCATTCAGGGCAGTCGCCGCTATATCGTCGAGGTTACCGGCGATGAGGCCCACGCCGGCACCACGCCACGCGCCGCCCGCAAGGATGCATTCCACTCGGCACTGCGCATCGCCGCGGCGATGTATGAAGCCACGACCGACGCCGAGGATACGCTGCGCTTCACCATCGGCCGCGTCGACGTCTCGCCCGGCTCGCCCAACACCGTACCCGGCAAGGCGGTCTTCACCATCGACATGCGCCATCCCGCCGAGGCCGTTCTGGAGGTGCACGAGGCGAAGCTGGCGGCGATCGTCGCCGCCGGGGCGGCCCCCTGCATCGCCGCGATCGAGCGCGTGACCGCGGTGGCGCCGACGAACTTCGACCCCAAGGTGATCGATCTGGTGCGCGCCAAGGCAAACGCGCTGAAGCTCGCCAACATGGACATGCCGTCGGGCGCCGGCCACGACGCCATGCACATTGCCAAGCTCTGCCCCACCGGCATGATCTTCGTGCCCTGCGAACGCGGCGTCAGCCACAATGAGAGCGAGAACGCGACCCCCTCCGATCTTGCCGCCGGTGCGCGCGTGCTGGCCGAGGTGCTGGCCGACCTGGCGAATCGCTAAGGAACAATCAGATATGTCGAAAAAGATTCAGTCCGAACTCGTGGCAATCCTGTCGGACCTGATCGCGCTCCCCAGCCCTTACCCCCCGGGCACCTCGGTCGAGATCTGCGCCTATGGCGCCAGGCGCCTGAAGAAAGCGGGTTACAAGGTCGAGATCGCGACCAAGACCAAGGGTGTCGACAATGTCGTGGCGCGGATGAAGGGCAAAACCAAAGGCCCCGTCATCGCCTTCAACGCCCATGTCGACACCGTGGGCGTCGGCGAACGCGCCAACTGGAAGAGCGATCCCTACAAGGCGCTGGTCAAGGGCGGCCTCGTCTACGGACTTGGCGCCGGCAACTGCAAGGGCAGCATGGCTGTGCAGATCTGGCTGGCCGAGGAAATCGCGCGCCGCGGCGGTCCGGCAAAGGGCGAATTGATCTTCACTTTCGTGGCCGATGAGGAAAATCTCGGACCCGACGGCATGGCGTTCCTGCGCAAGACCGGCCGCGTGCGGCCCGATGCGCTGATCCTGGGCGCGCAGACCGAGAACAACCTGATCGTGGCCGAGCGCGGCGTGATGTGGGCTCGGATCACCACCAAGGGCCGTGCTGCGCACGCCGGCAATCCATCGGCCGGCGACAACGCCATCCTGCGCATGATGCGACTGGTGGGCGCGCTCAGCTCCTACTACGACAAGGCGCTGGCGCGACGCGCCTCAGGCGCGATGAAGTCGACCGTCAACATCGGCATGTTCCATGGCGGCCATAACACCAACGTCGTGCCCTCGGCCTGCACCGTCGAAATCGACCGCCGCCTGCTGCCGAACGAAAAGGTGAAGGACGCTTTTAAGGAACTTAAGAGCGTGATCGACGGCGCGCGCGAGCCCAAGGGCCTCTACACTGTCGAATTCCTGACCGGCACCAATGGCTTCTTCGCGCCCGAGAACGGTGCCGCCGTCGGCGCCTTCGAAGCGGCGGTGAAGACCAGGACGGGACGCAAGGTGAAGTTCCTCAATGCCACCGGCGTGAGCGACGGCCGCTACTACGCCGACGACGGGATCGAGATCATCAACTTCGGCCCCGGGTCAGGCGCGCAGGGCCACGCCGCCAACGAGAGCGTGCCGATCGCCGGCATGGTCGAGGCGGTAGAAATCCAGATGGACGTGGTGAAGCGGCTGCTCGGCTGACGCTCAAGCCGTCTTCTGTGCCTTCAGCCCCAGCTTGCTGATGGTCTGCTCGCGCATCACGAATTTCTGGATCTTGCCGGTGATGGTCATGGGGAATTCGGGCACGAATTCGATGTAGCGCGGGATCTTGTAGTGGGCGATCTGGCCCTTGCAGAACTCGCGGATTTCCTCGGCTGTCGTGCTCTGGCCGTCGTGCAGCTTGATCCAGGCGCAAATCTCCTCGCCATACTTCTGGTCGGGCACGCCGATCACCTGCACATCCTGGATCTTCGGGTGCCGGTAGAGGAACTCCTCGATCTCGCGCGGATAGACGTTCTCGCCGCCACGAATCACCATGTCCTTCAGGCGGCCGACGATGTTGACGTAGCCCTGCTCGTCCATGGTCGCGAGATCGCCGGTGCGCATCCAGCCCGCCTCGTCGATCGCCTCGGCGGTCTTCTCCGCGTCGTTCCAGTAGCCCTTCATCACAGAGTAGCCGCGGGTGCAGAATTCGCCGGTCTCGCCGCGCGGCACCGCCATGCCCTCGGTGTCGACAATCTTGATTTCGATGTGGGGCAGGACCTGGCCGACGGTGGAAACGCGCTTCTCCAGCGGATCGTCGGTGGCGCATTGCGTCGAGACCGGCGAGGTCTCGGTCATGCCGTAGGCGATGGTGACCTGATGCATGTGCATGTGGCTCTGCACCTTCTTCATCACCTCGATCGGACAGGGCGAGCCCGCCATGATGCCGGTGCGCAGGCTCTTGAGATCGAATTTGTCGAACTCGGGATGGTCGAGCTGGGCGATGAACATGGTCGGCACACCGAACAGCGCCGTGCAGCGCTCCTCGGATACCGCCTGCAGGGTCGCCAGCGGATCGAACGCCTCCGACGGATAGACCATGGTGGCGCCGTGCGTCAGACAGCCGAGATTGCCCATCACCATGCCGAAGCAGTGATAGAGCGGCACCGGGATGCAGAGCCGGTCCTCGGGTGTGAGTTTCAGCCCCTCGCCCACGAAGTAGCCGTTGTTCAGGATATTGTGGTGGCTGAGCGTGGCACCCTTGGGGTGCCCGGTCGTGCCCGAGGTGAACTGGATATTGATGGCGTCGTCGAACTGCAGCTTCGGCCCGAGTTCGGCCAGCTTCACCTTCTCGGCGTTGCCGCCCGCCGTGGCAACGTCGTCGAAGTTGAGCATGCCGGGCGTCTTTTCCCGGCCGAGCCGGATGATGTACCTGAGAAGCGGCAGCTTCTTCGCCTTCACCAGGTCATCGACAATCTCGATATAGTTCGAGGTCTTCAGCGCCGGCGCCAGGATCAGCGCCTTGCACTCGACCTTGTTCATCGCGTAGTCGAGCTCGGCGCGCCGGTAGGCCGGATTGACATTGACCAGCACCAGCCCCGCCTTGGCCGTTGCGAACTGGGCCAGCGTCCATTCCGAGGTGTTGGGCGACCAGATGCCGACTCGGTCGCCGCGCTCCAGCCCCAGCGACAGCAGGCCGGCCGCAAGATCGTCGACCCGGCGTGCCAGCTCGCCCCAGCTCCAGCGCACTTTCTGGTGGCGTACCACCAGCGCCTCGCGGTCGCGGTAGATTTCGACTTGGCGATCGAAGAAGGCGCCGATGGTCTCGCCGATCAGCTTCCGGTCCGAAACACCGTGGTCGTAAGAGATTTTTGGGCTGCCGTTAGCATTGGTCATGCTGCAAGTTTAGCGTGCCGTGGCAGATTTGAAATCATGAAACTCAACTTCGTTACCGTCGACGTCTTCACCGACCGCCAGTTCGGCGGCAATCCGCTGGCCGTCGTGACCAACGCCCGAGGCCTCTCGACCGAGCGCATGCAGGCCATCGCTGCCGAGTTCAACCTCGCCGAGACGACCTTCGTGCTGCCACCCAGGGATCCGGCCCATACTGCCGAGGTGCGCATCTTCACGCCCAAGGCCGAGATGCCCTTCGCCGGCCATCCCAACGTCGGCACCGCCTTCGTGCTGGCCCGCGCCGGAGAGTGCTACGGCCGGCCGGTTTCCGGCGACCGCCTGGTGTTCGAGGAGAAGGCCGGGCTGGTGAACATGGACATCAGCCGCGAGAACGGCATTGTGGTAGCGACGCGTCTGGCGGCCCCCGTGCCGCTCAGCTTCGGCGAGGAGATTTCGCCCGGGATCGTCGTACAGGCCTGCTCCCTCAAGCCCGAAGATCTCAAGCTCGACATTCATCCGCCACGCGTCGCGTCCTGCGGCGCGCCGTTGTTGTTCGTCGAACTGAAGTCGCGCGAGGCCTTGAGATCGGCGGCGCCCCGGCCCGAAGTGTTCGCACGCGAGCTGCCGCGCGAGCGCGTCGTCGGCATCCATCTTTATGTGCAGGCCGCGGAGGGTGGCATCGACATCCAGACCCGGATGTTCGCACCCGAGCATGGCATCCCCGAGGATCCCGCGACCGGCGGCGCCAACGTGGCATTGATCGGGCTCCTGGCACATCATCGGCCCGAAGCCGATCTTGTGCTTACCAAGGCCATCGGCCAGGGCTTCGACATGGGGCGGCCGAGCCTTCTCGAAGCCGCGGCCGAGAAGAAGGGCGGCAAAGTGACAGCGACCTACATCGGCGGCCGTTGCGTGCCGATGATGAGCGGCATCATCGACCTGGCGTGACACCCAGCGGCAACGCGGTGCCCTGCTTGACCGGCCGCAGCGCAAACGAGCTGCGGATCTGCGCAATGCCGGGGATCTTGGTGAAATCCATGACGAAGCGTTCGTAGGCCTCGAGGTCGGGCACGACGATGCGCAGCAGGTAGTCGCTGTCGCCGGTCATCAGGTAGCACTCCATCACCTCGGGCCGTTCGGCCGCCGCGCGCTCGAAATCTTTTAGCGCCTTCTCCACCTGCGTGGACAGAGACACGCTCATGAAGACGTTGACCGAGAGACCGATCGACCTGGCGTCGAGTTGGGCGGCGTAGCCCTTGATGACCCCCGCCGTCTCCAGCGCCTTGACCCGCCGCCAGCACGGCGAGGACGAGAGACCCACCCGCTCGGCGAGGTCGGCATTGCTGAGGCGGCCGTCGTGCTGCAGCCGCTCGAGAATGCGCCGGTCGATGGCATCCAGGGTAATCATTGCCTAAAATCCATCGCGTGAGGAAGAATATGCCCAATACAGCCGGTTTTGGACGCCAAACGCAAGGACCTTCCAGGCGCGCCGGCGTATGCCGATGGCCATGACCACCCTCGCCCCCGTCCAGCGCCTGAAAGTCCAGCGCCTGAAACTGCTCCGAGAGCTGGAGCGCAAAGTGCTGTGGCTTTCCGCCTGGACCATCCATCACGCCAACCATCTGCGCCCCAGCCGCGACGGACTGAAGGTCGGCGGGCACCAAGCGTCGTGTGCGTCGCTGGCGACGGTGATGACGGCGCTCTATTTCTCGGTGCTGCGGCCCGAGGATCGCGTTGCAGTGAAGCCGCACGCCTCGCCGGTGTTCCACGCCATCCAATATCTGTTCGGCCACCAGACGCAGGACAAGCTCGAGCGCTTCCGCAGCCAGGGCGGCGCCCAGTCCTACCCCTCGCGTACCAAGGACACCGACGACGTCGATTTCTCGACCGGCTCGGTCGGCCTCGGCGTTGCCATGACGCTGTTCTCCTCACTGGTGCAGGACTATGTGCGGCTGAAGAACCTCAGCGATGGCAAGCGGCCTCTTTCCGAACAAAGGGCCGGACGCATGGTGGCGCTGGTCGGCGACGCCGAACTCGACGAGGGCAACATTTTCGAGGCACTTCTCGAAGGTTGGAAGCACGACGTGCGGAACCTGTGGTGGGTGATCGACTACAACCGCCAGAGCCTCGATGGCGTCGTGAACGACCGCCTGTTCGGCCGGGTCGCCGAGATGTTCGAACTGGTCGGCTGGCGCGTGGTGACGCTGAAGTATGGCCGGCTGCTGGAAACCGCGTTTGCGCAGCCCGACGGCGAGCAGCTGCGGCAATGGATCGACGCCTGCCCCAACTCGCTCTATTCGGCGCTGGTGTTCAAGGGCGGCGCCGGGTGGCGCGAGGCACTCACGCGCGACCTCAATCAGTATCCCGGCGTGCGCCGTATCGTGGAACAGCACGACGATGCCGCGCTCCATCGCCTGATGACCAACCTCGCCGGCAACGACATGCAGGCCGTGCTCGATGCCTTCGAGGGCGTCAACGACGACAGGCCGACCTGCTTCATCGCCTACACCATAAAAGGCCAGGGCCTGCCGTTCGCCGGCCACAAGGACAACCATTCCGGCCTGATGACGCTCGACCAAATGGCGAGCTTCCGCAAGGGCATGGGTGTGCCCGACGGCCAGGAATGGGACAAGTTCGCGGGCCTCGACGTCGAGGCACCGGAGTTGCAAGCCTTCCTCGATTCGGCGCCATTCAATGCCGCCGGCCGCCGCCGGACCGAAGCGCCGGTGATCGCCATTCCACCGATGCTGCCGCGGCCCACGGACAGGAAATCGAGCACGCAGGAAGGTTTTGGCAAGATCCTGAACGCGATCGCAGCCGAAGACAGCGAACTGTCGCGGCGCATCGTCACCACCTCGCCCGACGTTTCCGTCTCGACCAATCTCGGCGCCTGGATCAACCGGCGCGGCCTGTGGGCGCATACCGAGGCCGAGGACGTGTTCCGCGAACTGAAGGTCGTCTCGGCCCAGCTCTGGCGCAAGACACCGCGCGGCCAGCACATCGAACTGGGCATCGCCGAGAACAACCTGTTCATCCAGCTGGCGGCGCTGGGCCTCAGCCACGAGATCTTCGGCGCCCGCTTGCTGCCGATCGGCACGCTCTACGATCCCTTCATCGCCCGCGGCCTCGATGCGCTGAACTACGCCTGCTACCAGGATGCGCGCTTCATGGTGGTGGCAACGCCGTCGGGCGTGACGCTGGCGCCGGAAGGCGGCGCCCACCAGAGCATCCACGCGCCGTTGATCGGCATCGGCCAGCCCGGCCTGCTGTCCTACGAGCCGACCTATGTCGACGAACTGGCGATCCTGATGCGGCACGGCCTCGATTACATGCAGCAGCCGGCCAATGGTCCTATGGGGGGCGGCTCGATCTATCTGCGACTGTCGACGCGGAGCCTGCCGCAACCCGAACGGCTTCTGACCCCCGAGCAGGAAGCCGACATCGTGTCCGGCGGCTATTGGTACGCCCCGCCCGAGCAGGGCGCCGATATCGCCATCGTCGCCATGGGCGCCATCACGCCCGAAGCGATCGCTGCCCACCAGAGCGTCGTGCGCGACTTCGCCGGCGCCGGGCTTTTGGTGCTGACCTCGCCCGACCGCCTGCATGCCGACTGGCTCAGCCAGCAGCGCAACCGCGGCCGCACGGTCGGGCGGGTCGACTCCGGTCTCAGCCCAGTCGAACGCCTGCTGGCACCCTTGTCCCGCGACGCGAGAATCGTGACGGTCATGGACGGTCATCCGCTGGCGCTGAGCTGGCTGGGCTCGGTGCGCGGCCAGCGCGTCGTGCCGCTCGGCATCGAAACCTTCGGCCAGTCGGGCGACATTCCCGACCTCTACCGGACTTATAAGCTCGATACCGCGGCAATAATCGACGCGGTGGCGCGCGCCGTCTAACATGGCGGCATGAAAGTAGACGGCAAGCCCTACCGCACCATCTGGCCCGGCGCCGACGGCACCACCGTCCAGGTCATCGACCAGACGCTGTTGCCGCACGCCTTCGTGGTGCGCGACCTCACGACGATGGAAGACGCCGAGCATGCCATCCGCTCCATGATCGTGCGAGGCGCACCCCTGATCGGCGCCACCGCGGGGTATGGCATGGCGCTTGCCATGGCGACCGATCCGTCCGACGCCATGCTGGCCCGCGCCTACACGGTGCTGCTCGCCTCGCGCCCCACTGCCGTCAACCTGCGCTGGGCGCTCGACGATCTGCGGGCGCTGTTGCAGCCGATGCCGGCCGCCAGGCGACGCGAGGCGGCTTATCGGCGCGCCGCCGAAATCTGCGACGAGGATGCCGAGATCTGCCGCCGCATCGGCCAGCATGGCCTGGTCGAAATCCAGCGCATCGCCGCCGCCAAAAAGGCGGGCGCTACGATCAACGCCCTCACCCACTGCAACGCCGGCTGGCTTGCCACCGTCGACTGGGGCACCGCCCTGTCGCCGATCTACCACGCCCACAACGCCGGCATTCCCATCCACGTCTGGGTCGATGAGACACGCCCGCGCAACCAGGGCGCCAGCCTGACGGCATGGGAGCTGGGCAAGCACGGCGTGCCGCACACCGTGATCGCCGACAATGCCGGCGGCCATTTGATGCAACGCGGCCAGGTCGATTTCTGCATCACCGGCACCGACCGCACGACGCGCCGCGGCGACGTCTGCAACAAGATCGGCACCTACCTGAAGGCGCTGGCGGCGCACGACAACGGCGTGCCGTTCTTCGTCGGCCTGCCCTATCCGACGATCGACTGGACGATCGCCGACGGGCTTTCAGACATCCCGATCGAGGAACGTGCCCAAAGCGAGGTATCGCGCATCTCGGGCCGCACGTCCTCGGGCGAGATCGCGACCGTCGACCTGCTGCCCGAGGGCAGCCCGGCCGCCAATCCCGCCTTCGACGTCACGCCGGCGCGGCTGGTCACGGCGCTGATCACCGAACGTGGCGTCTGTGCTGCCAGCGAAGCGGGCCTGCTGTCGCTCTATCCCGAGCAGTCGCGAGCGGCGTGATCCTGACGCCCGCCACCCGCGCCACGGCCGGTCTCTGCATCACGCAGATCATCGGCTGGGGTACGACCTTCCTCATGCCCTCGGTGCTGGGCCGGCACATCGAACGCGATCTCGACCTGCCGAGCGAAGTCATCTACGGCGGCATCACCGTGATGTTCGGGGTCGGCGCCCTGTTCGCGCCGTGGGTCGGCCGCTCGATGGACCGCCTTGGCGCGCGTGGCCTGATGGCGGCGGGATCACTGATCTACGCGCTGGCGCTGGCGGCGCTGGCGGCATCGCAGGGCATCGTGAGCTATCTGCTGTGCTGGGCCATCCTCGGCGTCGCCTCCACCCTCGCGCTCAACACCCCGGCCAGCATTGCGCTGGCCCAGATCGCCGGCGCCCGCGCGCGCCAGGCGATCGCCATCCTGGCCATCGTCGGCGGCTTCGCCTCGACGGTGTTCTGGCCGCTGTCGGGCGCGCTCGAACTGATCATGGGCTGGCGCGGCACGCTGCTGGTCTTCGCCGGCATGCATCTGGCGGTCTGCGTGCCGGTCCATCTGCTGATGCTGCCCGGCCGCCCGCCGGCGCCCCCAGCGACCACTGCCGCCACGCCCGCGCACGTCACCGGCCTCTCGGCCGCCGAGAGCACGCGCGCCTTCTGGCTGCTGGCGCTCGCCTTCTCGTGCGGCGCCTTCATCTTCACCGGCTTCATCGTGCACGCCATCGGCGTGCTGCGCGGCCTCGGCCACGACCCCGCCACCGCGCTGATGCTGGCCTCGCTGATCGGCCCGGCCCAGGTCGCCGTGCGCGGCGTGGAACTCACGTTCGGCCATCGCTATTCGATCATGAGTTCGACCCTGTTCGCGGCCGCCACGCTGCCCATAGGCCTCGGCCTCGCCTGGCTGGCCGGCGGCAACATCGCCATCGCGCTGGTCTGCATCGTGGCCTACGGCGTCGCCAACGGCCTGAAGGCGGTGCTGCGCGCCACCCTGCCGCTGGCCCTGTTCGGCCGCGCCCAGTTCGGCACCGTGATGGGCCGCCTCGCCCTGCCGCAGGGCATCGTCTCCGCCGCCGC
Source organism: uncultured Reyranella sp. (assembly GCA_937915145.1). Taxonomy (GTDB): domain Bacteria; phylum Pseudomonadota; class Alphaproteobacteria; order Reyranellales; family Reyranellaceae; genus Reyranella. Next base: position 4,025 of record CALDNT010000072.1, on the reverse strand, counting down.
CCCGCCGGTGCTGGCCGCCGTCATGGCCAACTTCGGCGCCGAGGGCGTGCTGGCGATCTGCTTCGCCGTCGCCAGCCTGGCCCTTGCCGCCACGGTGGTGCTGGTCCGCACCAGTCCGGCCATCCGCTAGAATGACGCGGGCAAACTTCCTGCCCGCCTGCCGGCCTCGGTCCCACATGTTTTTTCACGGCCTGGGCAGCCGTTCGATGCCGTGTTTTCACGGCCTTCTCGGATTTTTTGTGGACGCCTGAATGTAACGCGTTCTGTCCGGAAACCTGTCCAGAACCTCGTGACAAACCGGTTGCAAGCTGATCGTCCTGGCCGACGTTCGTCGTCGGCATTCGTTTGCTCTTTGGGTCTCGTTTTCGTCGTCAACGGCATGGTCAGGACCATGCCAAGGCGTAGCGCTCTCTGAAGAGCTTTTGGGGCACGCCGGGGGAAGACCCGGTGGCACGGACGCCTTGCTTGATGTCAGTCGCAACGAGGAGCCCCGGACAATTGACCGGGCGGCGCGGCCTTTGAAGACAGGCCTCGTGCGACGATAGTGGAAATATAGCACAAATCCGGCTGAAGCTGTGAATTGCCCATCGCAGATCAGCATTGCGGTTTTCGCCGGGCTGCTGGCAGTGCAAGCACGGGCCGCTGAATGCAGGCACGAGTCACCGCCTCACCCTTGTCATTCATCCGTCGCCGCATTGGATAGGGTGGCGCTTATGTCTTGGCGTAGGCGATGCTCATGGTCTCGGCAACACATGCCGGGCGCTCCTTGCCCTCGATCTCGACAGTCCATTGGTATGTCATGCGAATGCCGCCGTTTGGCATGTCGTCGGCGGCCAGCAGCTTCTGGCGGCCGCGGATGCGCGCACCAACCTGCACGGGGCTCGTGTAGCGCACTTTGTTCGAGCCATAATTTATGCCGTTCCGCACGTTGTCGATCTTGAGGACATCCTTCCCGAAGGTAGAGATCACGGAAAAGGTAAGATTACCGTGCGCGATGGTCTTCCCATCCGGCATGTCCGTCTTGCAGCGCTCGACATCGACATGAATCCACTGATGGTCGCCGCTGGCTTCGGCGAACGTGTTGATGCGTTCCTGCGTCATGACCAGCCAGTCGCTGACCCCCAGCTCCTGACCGACCAGCGCCTTCATTGCCTGCGGGCTCTCAACGATTCTTTTTGCCACGATGTCCTCCCAAACCAACACGGATCCTGTACTGTCGCAGGAAGAGTTCACAAGCGCCCGCCGCGAAAGCGGCGACAGATTACCTTAACGCTGGGACTTTCATCTGGTCGAATAGTTGTTTCCCCACATCTGCGGCGGCCAAGCCAACCCGGTGCAGAACAGCCTTTTGGTACTGAGTTGGCCCGGAAGAGGCTGAACATCGAGCCCGCATTGCGGGCGCCGTCCGGGCGATGCCCGGCGTCAGCCCGCGATGGCGGCCCTGATGCGGTCGACCGCGGCGATCAGCGCGTTGTGCCGGTCGGCGTCGCCCTTGCGCAACGCGTCCATGGCGCCCTCGACGACGATCGTCTCGAGCGTGGCCTTAGCGCCCGCCTCGGCGACGAACTGCTCGAACTCCTCCGTCATGGTCAGCACCGACGGCGCGAAGGTCGCGAGCATCCCGATCCGCCGCCCCCGGCCGATCGCCTCCCGGAACATCGCTTCGTTGGGCTTCAGCACGGGGACACAAACCCCGACATCCCGATCTATCTCGCCACCGGCAACGAGGCGACGGTGAAGCCGACGGCCGAGATCGCCGACGGCTGGTTGTCCATGGGCTTCATGCCCGGCGCCATGGACGAATACCGCTCCTGGCTCGAGGAAGGTTTCAGGCGCGCCGGCAACGGCAAGGGTTTCAAGGACTTCGCCATCGCCGCCAACGTCCACGTGGAAGTCGACAACGACGTGAAGGGCGCCCTCGCCAGACTGAAGCCCGAGATCGCGCTCTATGTCGGCGGCATGGGCCACAAGACCAAGAACTTCCACAACGACATCATGGTGCGCCGCGGCTTCGGCGACGCGGCCCAGCGCATCCAGGAGCTCTATCTTGCAGGCCACAAGGACGAGGCCATTGCCACGGTGCCCGACGAATGGGTCGACATGAAGTCGCTGGTCGGCCCCGCGGCGCGCATCCGCGAACGCTACCGCACCTGGGAGGACTGCGGCGCCGATACGCTGAACGTCCGCTCGCGTCAGCCCGAGGCGATCGAGGTGATGGCGCAGGCGGTGAGGTTGAACTGAGCGCCCGGTCCCGACAGGGAGCCGTCCTGAATAAGTGAACGGGCGGCTCGGCCTCTTCGACAGACTTCGTGCGACGATATCAGGAATATAGCCTAGCACCTGCTGACTCTGCAACTCTACAAGTGCTAGCAATCTGCTAGCAGGCGGCTACTTTGATCTGCGATCAATTTGTATTGCCAACGAGCGGCGACGCAAGACGACTTGTTTCGTAAACTGTCACCGTAATCGCATAGAGGATCAGCCAATGAAACCATTGATCACGCGGGTACGCGCGGGCGGCCGCACAGACACGACGCTGGACCTGGAGATTCACCTGCAGAATAGGGAGGTCATCAATCTCCATCTTAATTGGGAGGGGGCTGCCGCAATCATTGCGGCTATACGACGGTGACAGTGACGAACCACGGCCAGAACGGGAATCGCGACGACGTCGTTCAGCAGACGGTTCTCTGCGGAAGCACATATTTCGACGGCTACCGTAACCGCGTCGCGCGGTGCTAATCGCCTCCGAGCGACGGGGTCCATGCCCCCTCCGTCACCGTAAGACGGTGACACCTCCCCCGTCGCGCCTATGAAGGCGCTGAGACGGGGGAGGAGAACGACTCTGAGCGGGTCGCTAGAGCCTTCGACGCTCCCGGTGAAGCTTCGCTTCACCTGCCGCTCATGAGGCCGAGCTCACGCTCGGCCGGGCGTCAGCCCGCGATGGCGGCCCTGATGCGGTCGACAGCGGCATCGGGCGCGGTGAGCACCGGTGTCTTGACCGCGGCGGTGACGGCCGCCAGCGCACGCGACGTCGAGAAGTGCGCGAGCATGATGGCGTCGCAGTGCGCGAGCTCGGGCGCCCGCGCGACGATCAGCGCGTTGTGCCGGTCGGCGTCGCCCTTGCGCAGCGCGTCCATGGCCCCCTCGACGACGATCGTCTCGAGCGTCGCCCCCGCGCCCACCTCGCCGCCCGCCTCGGCGACGAACTGCTCGAACTCCTCCGTCATGGTCAGCACCGACGGCGCGAAGGTCGCCAGCATCCCGATCCGCCGTCCCCGGCCGATCGCCTCCCGGAACATCGCTTCGTTGGGCTTCAGCACGGGCACCGGCAGTTCCTTTGCCATGCGCTCGATCGCCGGCCCGAACGCCGAGCAGGTGACGAGGATCGCCTCGGCCCCGAGGCGCTGCGCGTAGCCGCCGAGTTCGACGAAGCGCTCGAACATGCGCGGCGTCAGCTCATGGTCCCTGGCGCGATCGACCGACAGCGAGGCGTCGAGCAGGTCGACGGCCTCGGCCTCGGGCCAGCGCGTGGCGAACGCGCGCTGGATGGGTTCGATGGCGACGGGCGTGCCATGCAGGAGGACGACGCGGGGCTTGTTCGACATGCATCAGGTCTTTCGAAAGGAGGGCGTTTTCAGGAAGGCGGCAGGCGCGATACCAGACCGCCATCGCCATAGGCCTTCGCCGCGGCGGGCGAGGCGAGCAGCGCCATCCACGCGGCGGCGCCCTCGGGGTTCTTGGCATCGGCAAAGATGGCGGCATCGAAGGTGGAGACGGTCTGGACCTCCGGGGGAAACGGACCGGCGACGGCGACGCCGGGGACCGACATCAGTTCGCTCACCTGCTGGATCGCCATGTCGGCCTCGCCGCTCGCGACCTTCTCGCCGGTGAAGCCCATCGGGATCGCGACGGCGCGCGCCAGGACCTCCGAGGCGATACCCAGCCGCTCGACCAGCGCGGTGAAGTATATGCCGCTCGCTCCCGCCCGGGAGTAGGCCACCGCCCTTGCGCCGACCAGCGCC
>CALDNT010000071.1 GCA_937915145.1 uncultured Reyranella sp. | reverse complement strand
TAGATGTAATTTGTGAACATAAAGCAGATCAAAATCATGTATCTGTTTCAGCAGCATCTATATTAGCAAAAGAAGAAAGAGAAAGAAGAATGAGCAAATTAAAAAAGAAATTTGGAGAAGAAATAGGTTCTGGTTATCCTTCTGATCCTACAACCACAAAATTCTTAGAAAAAAATATTATAAAACATGATAAATCTGGTTTATTTAGAAAATCTTGGAAAACCTGGCAAAATGCAGCTGCTAAAACAAAACAAAAAAAATTAGAATTTTAGATAGTTAATCTTTAAAAAGTTATTCTGCTATTTCTTTAAATGCCATATGTCAAAAGATTAGTGATGCAGGGATTTAAGAGTTTTGTTAAGAAAACAGAAATTCCTTTTACTCCTGAAATAAATGTTATTCTAGGTCCAAATGGTTCTGGAAAAAGTAATGTTATGGATGCTCTTTGTTTTGTTTTAGGTAGATTATCTATAAAATCAATGAGGGCTGCAAAAGCAAAAAATCTTATTTTTATGGGGTCTAAAACTGTTGGCCCTGCAAAAGAAGCAACAGTTGAGATTGTATTTGACAATGAGGAAAATATATTTTCTGTAGAAGGTAGTGAACTTTCAATAAAAAGAACAGTAAGAAAAAATGGACAAAGCATATACAAAATAAATAATCATATTAAAACAAGACAAGAAGTATTAAGTGTTTTAGCACAAGCAGGGATAGATCCACATGGATTTAATATAATTCTTCAGGGAGAAATTCAAAATTTCGTAAGAATGCATACAGAAGAAAGAAGAAAAATAATAGAAGAAGTTTCAGGAATTGCAATTTATGAATCTAGAAAACAAAAATCATTACCGCATCCCCGATCCCTGGCACAGCAAGCGGCTGGATCTGGTGGCGAACCTGGTGCACGCCGCGATCGTCTAGCGGCCCAGCCGCTCGCGGGCGCCGGCCTCCGAACCGAGGGAGGCGGCGGCGAGCGCGAGGGCAGCCACGGACAAAATCATGACCGCCGCATATCCGCCGGTCCAGTCGTGCAGGAGGCCGCCGAGCCAGGCGCCGAGGAAGCCGCCCAACCCCATGCCGATGCCGATCAGGCCGTAGATGCGGCCGAAATGCGCGCCGCGATAGCGCAGCGTCGCCAGCGTGGAAATCATCGGGCCGCGCGAGCCCATGCTGCCGCCGAACAGCAGCACGTAGAGCCAGAGCCAGAGATCGTCGGCCGGACCGTCCACCAGCGCCAGCGCGCCGACGCCTGCGATCGAGCAGGCATAGGCCAGCAACGCCGCAAGGCGCCGGCCGCCGCGATCGGAAAGCCAACTGAAGCCGACCATGCCGAGTGGCGTCAGAAACCCGGCGACGGCCAGCGCGCGGGCGGCATATGGTCCGTCGATGCCACGATCCAGCAGATAGACCATCGCCTGGGGCACCAGCGAAAAGATGCCGACCGAGGTGAGAGCGAACGACGAGGTAAGCGCCCAGAACGGCCACCCCCGCACCGCCTCGCCCACGGTTGGCCCGCGGTCGGCGGCCGCACGCAGCAGCAGCAGGTCTGGCGCGCCGCGTTCGATCCGCGCCCACGGCAGGACGAGCAGCAGCGGGATGAACAGCGCGCTCACGACGGCGAAGGCAAGATAGGCGTGGCGCCAGCCTTCGGTAGCGATCAAGTACTGCGCCAGCGGGAACGTCACCATGGCGCCCACCCCCGCCGCCGACCAGGCCACGGCCAGCGCCACGCCCAGGCGCCGCGCCGGAAACCAGCGGCCGAGCAGCGAGGAACTCAGCACCCCGGAGAGCGAGGCGCTGCCGAAGCCCATCACGACGCCAAGACCGAGATAGAGATGCCAAAGCTGTGTGGCCTGCGAGGCGCTGGCCGTCGCAAGTGTCGCGGCCGTCATGCCCACCACCGTGAGCGTGCGCAGGCCGAAGCGATCGACGATCCATCCGGCAATGGGGGCCGCGATACCGCCGACCAGCAGGGCAAAGCTGTAGATCAGGGTGACCGAGCCGCGGTGGGCGTCGAAGGCCTGCTGCAATGCCGGCACGAACATCACGAAGGTGTCGCTGATCGACCGGCTCGCCACGCCGAGTGCAAAGCACAGCGCCACCAGCGCCCAAGGCATGAATGATCCCATCGCCCCAACCTCGACGAGTGCCTGCATCGGCGCAAGCCGCGTGACGGGCCGACAGGCTTGCATTCTCCGCATGTGCGCGCCACGTTCCGCGCCGCGGAGGACTTCGTGGACGACACACTCATCATCGAACGCGGCTTCAACGGCCCGCGCCTGTCGGGCAACGGCGGCTATGTCGGTGGCGTGCTGGCCGGCCGCTTCACGCGGACCATCGGTGGGGATGGCGCCGTCGAGATCACGCTGCGTGCGCCGATCCCGATCGAAACACCTCTCCAGGTGACGCGCGACGGCGAGGCCCTGCTGCTGAAGGACGGCGCGACCCTGTTGTGCGAGGCGCGTGCCGGTTCAGTCGACCATCTCGAACCGCCGCCATCGCCCGGTGACTGGGCCGAGGTGATGCGCCGCGGCGAAGAAGGCGGTAGCGCCGAAGGCAGCGATTTCCACATGTGCATCGTCTGCGGCCGCGGCCGCGCGGTGGGCGACGGCATGCGGGTGTTCGGCTCTCATGGGCCTGGGGCTGGTCGCTCGCTCTCCTGTTATGTCCCGCACGCCGCGCATGCCGACGCTGAAGGCTACATCCGGCCGGAATTCCTGTGGGGCGCACTTGATTGTCCGGGTGCCTGGGCGGCGCAGGACGCCGACGACTGGCGGCCGGCCCTGACTGGCCGCATGACCGCCAGGGTGCTGAGCCCACCAAAAGTCGGCGAACGCTGCGCCGTGGTCGGCTGGCGTATCGGCACCGAGGGCCGCAAGCTCTATTCCGGCACGGCGCTCTATACCGAGCAGGGCAAGCTCTGCGCGATTGGCCACTGCACCTGGATCGTGCTCAGAAGTTAGCGGTCGCGCACGAAGATCGTGGAGGCATCATCGGTGTAGGCCTGCCGCCAACCCGGCAGATGCGCCAGCAGCTTGTTGATCGGCTGGTCCTTGGGAAACAGCGTCCAGTCGATTGCATGGCGTTCGAGCAGCCGCTCCAGCGGTTCGTCGCCGCGCAAGTTCACCGCTTCGGCATAGCGCTTGATGAAATCCCCACCGTAGAGTTCGCCGCGACCGTCGATGAAGGTGGGCACGCCGGCCCGGATCAGATAGCCGCCATAGTTATAGTAGTTGAGCACGTTGCCGGCTCGGCCGCTGTCGAGGGCGTACTGCAGTGCCGCTGCTGGCATCGTCGCCGTCGGCGCGGAAATTCCGGCGAACGCGACCATGCCGGCAGCATAGAGGCCGGCCAGCGCGAGGCAGAGCGACATCGCGGCAGGGCCCGCCGGGCGGGCAAGCGCATGCATGCGGCGCCTGAATGGACTGACCTCGGTCGCTTCCGGGCGGGGCCGCAGCGACGGCCATTGCCGGGCAAGCAGCGGCGCAATGACGAGCGGCACGAGCATCGCCAGCAGCTCGGCGTTTCGGGCGTGGCGCAGATAGAGATGGACCAGGCCGATCACGATCAGCAGCCGTATCAACGGCAATCTGAGCCCGCGCGACAGCACGGCGTAGAGCGCCACCAGCAGGATCAGCTCCTGCATCGGCTGGCCCTGGAAGTCGGGGGCTTTCCACTCGGAAATCACACCGAGCGCCTCGCCGAGACCGAAGATGCGCAACGTCACCAGGATCGATTCGGGACCGTAAGGCGTGATGCAGGCAACCAGCACCGCGGCAATACCGAATTTCGCCCAGCCGATGAACAGCGCTCTGCGTTCCACCGCATCGCGCGCGCCGGAGAGGGCATCGAGGGCAAAGGCCCCGCACAGCAACAGGCCGAGCGTGAAGCCACCATGCAGGTTCGCCCACAACAGCATCGCCAGCAGCAACAAGGGCTCGGGCGCCCGACGCTCTTCGACGGCGCGGACGAGACCGGCAACCCACCACAGCATGACGGGAAAGGCGAGCACGTGCGGACGCGCCAGGAAATGTGACGCGCTCATCACGATGGCCGCGACCGTGAACACGGCCGCCAGAAAAGGCGTGAGATCGCGCAGCAAGAGGCGAAGCAAGAGCGCAAAGCTCACCGCGATGGTGGCCGCCGCCAATGCGGTTACACCACCCCAGCCGCCCCAATTGTAGGCAAGCGCAATCAGGAGCTGCGATAGCCACTCCTTGGCGATCCACGGCTGGCCGGCGAAGGTGAAGGAAAACGTGTCGACGGTCGGCACCGTTCCGTGCGCGAGGATCCAGTTGCCGACCGCGATATGCCAGTGACTGTCGGGATCTCCCAGCAGCGGCAGGCCGCCGGCGTTCATCAGGCTGACGAACAGGACCATTGCGACGCCGAGCGGCCACGACAGCGCCCAGGCCGAGCGTGGCTGCAATGATGCGACGGTGCTGCCGTGAAAATCGGGAGAAACCGAGAGGCCGGAAGTCACGGCCATGAAGAGGCTCCGAAATGACTAAAAGAAAGAGATATAATTCATTGATATATAATATTTTTTGCCGTTGTACCAGCAACGTCTCCAATCGGTTATACGGGACGCGATGCATGGCGTGCCCCTCCTCAAGGATCTTGTGCTGGTTGGCGGCGGCCACGCCCACGTCCATGTACTCAAAAGCTTCGGCATGAAGCCGATGCCCGGCGTTCGCCTGACCCTGATCGGGCGCGACATCGAAACACCCTACTCCGGCATGATCCCCGGCTTCGTTGCCGGCCACTATTCGTTCGACGAGTGCCATATCGACCTTGCGCGACTGGCGGCCTGGACCGGCACGCGCCTGATCCAGGCCGAAGCCACCGGCCTCGACCGCATCAACCGCCAGGTCCTGCTCAAGGACCGGCCACCCGTGTCCTACGATCTGCTGTCACTCGACGTCGGTGCCGCACCCAGCCTCGATACAATCGCCGGTGCCGCGCTACACGCGACACCGGTGAAGCCGATCGCCGAACTCGGCCGCCGCTGGCTTGGCTTCGTCGAACGCATGAAGGACCGGCGAGACCCGCTCAGCGTCGCGGTGATCGGTGGCGGCGCGGGCGGTGTGGAGCTTGCGCTGGCGATCGACCATCGCCTGCGCCAGATCGCGAGCGATGCCAGGATCGGCGTCACGCTTGTGACGCGCGGCGAGATTCTGTCGGGTAACGCCCCTTCGATCCGCAAAGCGATGCGCGCGATCCTGGCACGGCGCAGTATCCAGGTGATCGAGAACGCATCGACGACGGAGATCGAGCGCGGTACGCTTGTTCTCGATGACGGCCGGCGACTGGATGCCGACGAGGTGTTCGTCGTCACCGAAGCCAGTGCGATGCCATGGTTCGCCGCGACTGGCCTGCCCCTCGATGACCGGGGGTTTTTTGCCGTCGAGGCCACGTTGCGCTCGACCGGCGACGAACATGTCTTCGCGGTCGGCGACTGCGCCACTGTTCTGGACCATCCCCGGCCCAAGGCCGGCGTATTCGCGGTCCGCCAGGGCCCGCCGCTGGCGGACAACCTGCGACGCGCCTTGCTCGGCCGGAAGTTGAAGCCCTTCACGCCGCAGCGCCGGTATCTCTCGATCATCGGAACCGGCGACGACCATGCACTGGCGACGCGCGGGGCGTGGTCGGTCGAAGGCGCCTGGGTCTGGCGCTGGAAGGACCATATCGATCGCAAGTGGATGCGGATGTATCGCGAGCCGCCGGCCCGGGCCATGCAGATGAATGCCCCAGCTGCGCCACCCGACCCGGCGCTGGCCGACGCCGACGCCAGGCGCCTGCTGGCCGATATCGGCATGCGCTGCGGCGGCTGCGGCGCCAAGGTCGGTGCCTCGGTACTGGTTCGGGTGCTGGCGCGGCTCGGCCCATCACCAGGTTCGGGAGTGACACTCGGCCTCGATGCACCCGACGATGCGGCGATGATCGAAGTGCCAGCCGGCAAGGCGCTGGTCCAGTCGGTCGATTTCTTCCGCACTTTCATCGACGATCCGTTCGCCTTCGGCGAAGTGGCAGCCGTCCACGCGCTGGGCGACGTCTGGGCGATGGGTGCCCGGCCACACAGCGCGCTGGCGCTGGCCGTGGTGCCCGCCGCCGCCGAGCGGTTGATGGAAGAGGATCTCTTCCAGTTGCTCGCTGGCGCGCGCCGCGTACTCGACCAGGCGGGTTGCGCCCTGATCGGCGGTCATTCCGGCGAGGGCCCGGAAGCGGCACTGGGCTTTTCCGTGAACGGCCTGGTCGATCCGGCCCGCGCGCTGCGCAAGGGCGGCCTGAAGATCGGCGACAAGCTGATGATCACCAAGCCTCTCGGCACGGGCGTGATCTTCGCCGCCGCCATGCGCGGGGTGGCGCGCGGCACCTGGATCGCCGCAGCTCTGGCTTCGATGCGCCAGCCCTCGTCGGCGGCGGCGGAAGAGCTGGTGGCGGTTGGCACCCACGCCTGCACCGATGTGACCGGCTTCGGCCTGGCCGGACATCTCGCCGAGATGATCCGCGCCACCGGCCGCGGCGACGAGGTTTCGGTCGACCTCGACCTTGATGCGCTGCCGGCACTGGCGGGTGCCGCGGAACTGTTCGCCCAGGGATTCGCAAGCTCGCTGCAGCCGGAAAACCTGCGCGCGCGTCACCTGATCGACGGTATCGACGCCGCAGCGGCGCACCCCAAATTGCCCCTGCTGTTCGATCCCCAGACCGCCGGCGGCCTTCTCGCCGCCGTGCCCGCCGACGCCGTGGATCGCGTCAACGGCGTCGTGATCGGCGAGGTGGTGGCGCGGACCGAAGGTCGATCGTTCATCCATCTCATCAGGTAGGCAACACCGGAGGACCACAATGGCACGCGCCAAAGCAAGCATCGGCCAGGTGAATTACGCGACCTCAATCATCGCCGGCCGCCACAAGCTTGCAGCCGATGAAGGCGCCGAGCTGGGCGGCAAGGATACCGCCGCCAATCCCTACGATCTTCTATGCTCGGCGCTCGGTGCCTGCACCGTAATCACGCTGCGCATGTATGCCGAACGCAAGAACTGGCCGGTCACGTCGGTCCACGCCGACGTCACCTTCCGCCGCGACGGCGACAAGCAGCTCATCGATCGCGTACTCACCATCGAGGGAGCCGTCGACGACGAGCAGCGCAAGCGCATGGCCGACATCGCCGAGCGCACGCCGGTCACGCTCACCCTGAAGGGCGGCCTTGAGATCAGGACAACGCTGGGCTGAGCCTCAGCTCTTGCCGCTGCGGGCCTTCTTCCAGGCCTCGAAATCGCGCTTGGCGTCCTCGCCCGCGACCGGGAACAGCCCCTTGAGCGAGCGGCCGCGTGCCACTTCGGCTTCGGCAAATTCCTCGTAGGCATAGGTGGCCAGTGCCTCCTCGGCGACGGCCTCGACGATCTCCGGCGGGATCACGAGGATGGCGTCGCGATCGCCCACCACCACGTCGCCGGGATAGACCGCCACGCCGCCACAGGCGATCGGCAGGTTGAGGTCGGCGGGCCGGTGCACGATCGGGCTGGGCGGCGAGGATGGCCGGCGATGATAGGCCGGCAGGCCGGTCTTGAAGACGCCATCGGTGTCGCGAAAACCGCCGTCGGTCACGATGCCGGCGGCACCGCGCGCCTTGAGCCGCCCGATATAGAGATCGCCGGCCGATGCCGCGCGCGAGTCGCCACGCGAATCGATCATCAGCACATGGCCGGGCGGGCACTCCTCCATCGCCTGCGGTTGGACCATGCTGCGGTTGGTCGACGTCGGGCCATCCTTGTCTTCACGCGAGGGGATGAAGCGCATGGTGAAGGCGATCCCGACGAGGCGCGGCTGTTCGGGCCGCAACGGCCAGACATCGTAGAGTGTCATGCTGCGCAGGCCCCGGCGGTTCAGCACGCCGGTCAAGGTCGACGTGCCGACGCGGGCGAGCGCTTCGCGCAGATCGGGTGTGAGGACGGTCATTCGATTTCTCCCTCGGGTTCACAGGCAACGTTAGCGGGTCATGTTCGCTTTCGCACGTCCGACGCGCCATAATTGCCGGATGAAAATCGAAATACTCTGCACCGGCGACGAAATCCTCACAGGCAAGACCATCAACACCAACTACGGCCACATCGCCCGGCGGCTGGTCGAGGTCGGGCTTGGCGTGCATTGGGGCACTACCGTCGGTGACGACCGTGCCAGCCTGCTAAACGCTTTCCGACAGGCCAGCGAACGCGCCGACGCGGTCATCGTGAACGGCGGCCTCGGCCCGACGGTCGACGATCTCTCCCAGGAGGTGGCCGCCGAAGCCGCCGGTGTCGAACTGGTGCTGAGCGACCACTGGATGGAGCGCATGACCCAGTCCTACGCGCGGCGCGGCCGGGTAATGCCGGCCAACAACCGCAAGCAGGCGATGCTGCCCGCCAATGCCGAGTTCATCGACAATCCGATCGGCACTGCCTGTGGCTTCGCCGTCACCATCGGCAAGGCACGCTTTCTGTTCACCCCGGGGGTGCCGCGCGAGATGCGCCGCATGATCGACGAGCAGGTGATCCCTCGCCTGCTGACGCTCGGCGGCATCAAGGGCGTGACGCGACTGAAGCGTTTCCACACTTTCGGCATCGGCGAATCGCGCGCCGACGAGATGCTAGGCAGCATCGAGGCATTCCAGAAGGAAGGCGGTATCAAGCTCGGCTTCCAGGCCCACTATCCGCAGCTCGAGACCAAGCTTGCCGTGCATGGCGACGACGAGGCGGATCTGCAGCGCCGGCTGGCACCGGTCGAAGCAGAGGTGCGGCGACGCCTTGGCAATTTCATTGTCGCCGAAGATGACCAGACCCTGGAAGGCGTGATCCTGGGCAAGCTGATCACAGGTGGCCATACTCTGGCGACCGCCGAGATGTTCACCTCGGGACACGTCGCCGCCCGGCTCGCTCCGCTGCCCGGCGCAGAAAGCATTTTCAGGCGCGGCGTGGTGGCGCGAGACGCCATAGAGCTGGGACTGGCAGGCGAGGTCTCACCGGCGGCGGCGGCGGCGATTGCCCAGGACCAGCGCGCGGCGAGCGGCGCCAGCCACGGACTCACCGTCCTCATGCAGCTCGACGAGGGTGCGGACCGCCCTGATTTCGGTGCGACCATCTGCATCGGCATCGCCGACGCCCAGGGCGGCATCTCACGCCAGGCCCGCTTGATCGGCGGGCGCGACTGGGTGCGCGTGGGCGCAGCCGAACTCGGCCTGGACTGCCTGCGCCGTCACCTGCTCGGCCTGCCTGTCGACGAACGCATCGACTTCGAGCGGCGGTAGACGCCTCTCGGCATCGGGCCTCTTTCGGTATTCTTATATCGCGAATGACACTCATTCGCATTTAGGTTATTCTTCGCCTCCATGACCGAACTGTTCGTACCGGCGCCGACCGTCCTCACCGGCGCTGATCCCCGGCCCGTCCGAAGTCCGCTCGCCCATCCGACGGCAGATCGCCGAAGAAAAGGAGCCCCCCGATGAGCAACGCAGGTCTGGCGCGCACTGCCTATGCCGCCGTAACCACCGAGCAGCGCAGTCGCATGCGCATGCTCGATCTTCTGCTCGCCCGGCAATCGTCCGGCGCCCTTGCCGACCCACCGCCGCAAGGCATCGAACTCGACCTGATCCTCGAAGCTGGTCTGCGCGCCCCGGATCACGGGCGGCTTAGGCCCTGGCGTTTCGTCCTGATCCGTGACGGTGCCCGCGCCGAGTTCGGCGAATGCCTCGCTGCCGCCATCAAGGCACGCGACCGCGCAGCACCGCCGTCGCTCCTCGACCGCTACCGGAACTGGGCATCCCGAACCCCCTTGCTGATCGCTGTCGGCACCCGCATACGCCCCGGCCATCCGGTCCCGGAAATCGAGCAATTGCTGTCGGCTGGCGCCGCCGCCATGAACATGTTGAATGCCATTCACCTGCTGGGCTACGCCGGCATCTGGGTGACCGGTGCAAACGCCTACGATGCCCGGGTGAACGAAGCCCTGGGTTTCCGGGCGCCGAGCCGGCTCGTCGGCTTTCTCGCAGTCGGCACGTCGGCTGGCGCGCCCGATACGACGACCGCAACGCCGCGGCCGGAGCGTTCCGCGCATATTTTCGAATGGAACGGCCCATCACCCACGACGCCAGCCGCCTGACTGGCAGCGACCCTACCGCGTGAAGGTAACCGCCTCGGCATTGGTGCGCTGCTCCCAGTGATGGCGCTCCAGTTCCGGGTCAAGATGCTCCTCGGCCGGCACGCCAAGGCAGAGGTAGGCGACCAGGCTCCAGCCAGCCGGAACATCGAGCACCCGCGTGACCGCGGCCGGATCGAGGATCGAGACCCAACCCATGCCGATCCCGTCGGCGCGGGCGGCAAGCCATAGTGTCTGTATCGCGGCAACCACCGAGTAGTGCAGCGTTTCAGGCATGGTCTGCTGACCGAGGCCGCTGCCGGTATGGGTGGTGTCGTCGGAGAACACCGCGAGGTGAACCGGCGCCTCCTTCAGCCCTGCCAGCTTCAACCCGGCATATATCGCCTGCTTCTCGCCGGCGTAGCCCGCGAGCGCACGCTCATTGGCTGCGGTGAAGCTCGCCACGACGGCCGCGCGCCGCTCGGGCGAAACGACGTGCACGAAGCGCCAGGGCTGGCTGAGACCGACCGAAGGTGCATGGCTCGCGACTTCGAGCAGCGCATCGATGCGTGCACGTTCCAGCGGGTCGGCACGAAAGCGCCGCACGTCGCGTCGCCACAGGACGAGGTCGCGGAAATGCGCACGGAACGTCGCATCGAATGTTGGATTCATGCCGACCTCCTGTCGATTGCATGAAAGAACGTGCCACTCACCGAACCGCGTCGCGCGCCACCCTCGGACATGGCAGCACCTGCCGCATCCTGGCATTCCACGAGCGGATCGTCGTCGGCTGCAAGAGTACCGGCGTAATGGAATTCGTGCCCCATGATCTCGGTGCCCGCAGCGCCGAGGGCGCAATCGAAGCGCAGCTGCGCCCGGCGATAGCCGAGGTGGAGGCTGCGACTGGCGAATGACGTCTCGATGCGCAGCAGGCCAACCATCGAGTGGCGTGCACCCTGGGCGTCCTCGATCCCGCGGCCCAGCACCATATAGCCACCGCATTCGCCATGGATCGGCACCGACCGGGCAGCGAGCGCCCGCAGACCGCCATGAAATCGCTGTGCCGACGCGAGCACGCCGGCATGAAGCTCAGGGTATCCGCCGGGCAGCCAGACGGCATCGGCACCCGGGTCGGGGGGCTGATCGGCGAGCGGCGAGAAGGGAAGGATTTCGGCGCCGGCCAACCGCCAGCGATCGAGCAGGTGCGGGTACATGAATGAGAAGGCCCGGTCCCTCGCGATGGCGACGCGCTGGCCGGGAGGCGACAGACCGGCCGCCGCATCGCTGGATGACGGCAACGACGCCGGCCGCGCGGCACGGCGGACCGCGTCGAGATCGACGGATTTTTCCATCGCATCGGCAAAAACGTCGAGACGGCGATCGATATCGGCGGTTTCGCCAGCCTGCACCAGCCCCAGGTGCCGTTCAGGCAAGGCGAGTTCGGCGTCGTTGAAGACGGCGCCGAACAGTGGGAGTCCGAGGCGTTCGAAAGCGGGTGCGATCAACGCAAGATGCCGTACGCTCGACACCCGATTGAGGATGACGCCGGCGAAGCCGACATCGCAGCGATAGCCCGCGCATCCCGCGGCCACCGCGGCGGCCGTTTCGGTTTGTCCGGAGACATCGAGGACCAGCAGCACCGGCCAGCCAGAGAGTGCCGCGAGATCGGCCGTCGATCCACGCGCCGTCTGCCCGGGCCGGGCGACGCCATCGAACAGTCCCATGACGCCTTCGGCGAGGACGATGTCGGCACTGGCCGTATGGCGCGCCACCAGGCCGGATAGGGTTCCGGCCGCCATGGCCCAGGTATCGAGGTTGACGCTCGGCCGGCCGGTCGCCACGGCGTGAAACGCCGGGTCGATATAATCTGGCCCGCATTTGAACGGCTGGACAGCAAGCCCACGGCGACGGAACGCGCGCATGAGCCCGAGCGCGATCGTGGTCTTGCCGGCGCCGGAGCGCGGGGCAGCCACGACCAGGCCGCCCGGATCGACGGGCTGCGTCATTGCCAGCCGGCCATCGACGCCAGTAACCCTTGCCTGAGGCTGGCGATCCTGCCGATCACCACGATCGCCGGCGCGCCGATGCCTTCGCGCCCGGCGTCGGTAGCGAGCATCGCCAGGCTGCTATCGACCACCCGCTCCGCGTCGGTGCTCGTGCCCTGGATGATCGCTGCCGGTGTATCGGGTGCCATGCCGCCGCGCGCCAGAGCCGCGGTGATGTCGCCCAGCTGTGCCATCGGCATGTAAAGGATGATCGGCTGACCAAGCCTCGCCAGCGCCTCCCAGTCGGCGGCCGAACGGCCGTCCTGGGCGCGATGGCCGGCGGCCAGGATCACGGCGTGGTTGGTGTCGCGTGACGTCGCCGGAATGCCGGCAAGTGCTGCCGCAGCCAATCCCGAGGTAATCCCGGGGATGATGCGAAAGCGAATGCCGGCCGCGGTGAGGGCCGAGGCTTCGTCCCAGCCGCGGCCGAACACGAAAGGATCGCCGCCCTTCAGCCGCAGGACTCGCCGCCCCGCACGGGCCCGTTCGACGAGCGTATCGTTGATCTCGCGCTGCTGCGGCGAAGGCCGGCCGCCGCGCTTGCCGGCGAAGATCCGCTCCGCATCGGCGCGTGCGGCCTGCAGGGTCCGAGGATCGACCAGAGCGTCATGCACGATGGTGTCGGCTTGCGACAGGGCATGCAGGGCAAGCACGGTCAGCAGCCGGGGATCGCCTGGGCCAGCGCCGGCCAGCCAGACCTCGCCGGGCGGAAAGTCGGGCATCGCCGGAAAATTTTCGGGAAGCTTCATGTGCCCCTGCCCCTGAAGCGGCGCTGATAGCCCGCGTCATAGAGCGCGCTTTCACGGAAGGCCCGGGCGCCCAGCACCTTGCCGACCAGGATCAAGGCCGTCCGTTCGATCGGAGCTTTCGCGATCTCGGATGCGATCGTCCCCAGCGTCGCCCGAATGACCCGCTCGTCAGGCCAACTCGCCCGATAGACGATCGCAACGGGACAGTCAGTTCCGTAGTGAGGCGAGAGCGTGGCAACGACCTTGTCGAGCACATGGATCGACAGATGAATGGCCAAGGTCGCGCCAGTGGCCGCGTAGGCCTCGAGGGCCTCACCGGAGGGCATCGCCGAGGCGCGCCCCGACGTCCGGGTCAGCACCACCGTCTGTGCGACTTCGGGCAAGGTCAGTTCCTGGCCGAGGGCGGCGGCGGCGGCGGCGAAGGCCGGGACGCCGGGCGTGATCGTGTAGGCGATGCCGGCGGCGTCGAGGCGGCGGAGCTGTTCGCCCAAGGCGCTCCAGATCGACAGGTCACCCGAATGGAGGCGGGCGATGTCGTGTCCAAGGTCGGTCGCGCGCTGGCACTCGGCAACAATCTCGTCGAGCGACATCGGCGCGGTGTCGACGATGCGCGCGCCCGGCGGGCAATGGTCGAGCAGCGCGCGGGGCACCAACGACCCGGCATAGAGGCAGACCGGCGCATGAGCGATAAGATCCCGGCCGCGGACCGTGATCAGGTCGGCAGCACCCGGCCCCGCCCCAATGAAGTGAACCGTCATCGGCCTTCTCCGATGGCAATGGCGCAGGTCGCCCGAGGTGTCGCAACCCGGGCTCCCAGCAGGCGGGCATTGCGGCCGGCCACGACGATCGCCGACGCCTCGGCGATCGACGGCACGCCCGTGGTTTCAAGAACGAGGGCCGAGGGCGTGAGCACCGCATCGGCCACCCGTGCAAGATCGCATTTCGCGCATCCCACCACGGCGACGGACAGGCGTCGCGCCGCTTCGGTGATACCAGGTTCGGCAGTCTTCGCGGCCTCCGTCGCGATCGCATCGAGAGTGCCGCGCGCCACGCGAAAGGCATCCAGTGCCATCGTGACGACGCGCTCGACTTCCTCGGCCGACGTGCCGCGCCGGCATCCGACTCCGGCGACGATCATGGCTTCCTCGCGCGCCATTGGGTGACGGGCATTGCCGACCTCCAGGCAAATGCCGTCCCGATCCGATCCGCCCTCGCGACCTGCAGCCGCACGAGTTCGCCACCATTGCGCTGGAAGCACTCGCCGAGCCGGGCCTCCGAGTCGAGGGTCACGGCATTGGCGACGAACCGGCCCCCCGGCTTCAACGCCGACCATGCCGCATCCAGCACGCCCGGATCCGACAGGCCGCCGCCGACGAACACGACATCCGGCCGCGGCTGACCGGCAAAGCATTCAGGCGCGCGCGCCTGGACGATCCTGAGTTCCGGCGTGCCGAGCGCAGCGGCGTTGCGTGCCGCTCGTTCGGCACGATCGCCGCGTTCCTCGAAGCCGACCGCCTTGAGCGAAGGATGACGCAACAACCATTCGATGGCGATCGACCCGGCGCCGAGGCCGATATCCCACAGCAGCTCGCCCTGTCGTGGCGCCAGGGCCGACAGCGTGATCGCCCGGACCTCGCGCTTGGTGAGCTGACCGTCGTTCTCGAACAGCTCGTCGCCGAGGCCCGGAGCGAGCGTGAGCACGGCAGCATCCGGTTCCGCCCCGACGTCTATGGCGATGGTATTGAGCGCGGCGACATCGGACAAATCGAAACCCGAAGCGGTAGCGGCACGCACCCGCTCCTGCGGTCCCGCCATGTTCTCAAGCACAACGAGCTTCGACTGGCCCATGCCGCGCGCGACCAGCAGGTGCGCCAGCCTGGCCGCCGTCTTACCATCCCAGGCGAGCGCCAGGATCCGTGAGCCGGGTTGCAGATGCCGCACGATTCCTTCGATCGCCCGCCCGTGCAGGCTCACGGTCGAGACATCCTGCAACGACCAGCCAAGCCGGGCGGCGGCGAGGCTGAAGGCGGAAGGCTGCGGAAGGCAGATCATTTCCGCCGCGTCGATCGAACCAAGCAGCAGGGAGCCGATGCCAAAATGGAACGGATCGCCACTCGCCAGCACCACGACCGCGCGGCCCCGATGTCGAACGATCTCGGGCAAGGCGTCGGCAATCGGGCTCGGCCAAGCGAGCCGACGGCTGCGGATCAAAGCGTCGGCAAGATCGAGGTGCCGCTTGCCGCCCACGACCAGTTCGGCGGCGGAGACCAGCCGCTGCGCCACCGGCGAGAGACCCACGGCACCATCCTCGCCGATGCCGACGATGGACAGCCAGCGTGTCGCCGGGCAGTTTGCGCTTTCACTTGTCATGGGTTCAGCCGGCAATGCGCGTGCTCGTTCTGGGTGGCACCACCGAAGCATCGGCGCTGGCAGGATTGCTGGCCGGTGACGCGCGTTTCGACGCCACCCTGTCGCTTGCCGGCCGGACGTCGGCACCCAGAGCGCAGCCGCTGGCCACGCGCGTCGGCGGATTCGGCGGCGTCGACGGTCTTGTGCGGTGGCTGCGTGAGGCGAATGTCGACGCCATGATAGACGCCACGCACCCCTATGCCGCGCGCATGTCCGCCAACGCCGTCGCGGCATGTGCACGGACGGGTCTGCCGCTGGGCTCCGTCATTCGGCCGGCCTGGGAACCGCAGCCCGGCGATACCTGGCAAACGGTGCCGGACGCGGGTGCCGCAGCGCTGGCGTTGGGCCGCAGGCCATGCCGCGTTCTTCTCAGTCTCGGTCGCCAGGAGCTCCATGCCTTCGCAGCAGCGCCCCAACATCACTATGTCGCGCGCACGATCGAAGCGCCGCAGCAGGCGGCATTGCCGCCCGACCTGAAGCTGCTGCAGGCACGCGGGCCGTTCGAGCGCGATTCCGAGATCCGGCTTCTCAAGGCAGAGGAGATCGACGTCATCGTCTCCAAGAACTCCGGCGGCAGCGCCACCTACGCCAAGATCGAAGCCGCCCGCGACCTCGATCTTCCGGTCATCATGATCGCGCGCCCTGACAAACCGGCCGGCCATGTCCTCAACAGTCCGCAGGAAGCGCTCGCGTGGCTTCACGGCCGCGCTCCTGCTTCGCGGCGCGGCGTATAGACCCACCGGCCGACCCGCCGTGTGGTGCTGGCGCCGACGATCACCAGCGTGCGCATGTCGGCCAGCGCCCCATCGGCGGCTGCAAGTGTCGTCGTCACGACTTTGGACTCCGCCGTGCCGGCGGCGCGCACGAACAGCACCGGCGTGTCAGCGGACCTGATCGATCTCAGAAGATCGAACGCCTGACCCAACTGGTGTGGTCGCGCCTTCGACGCCGGATTGTAGAGCGCGATCACGAAGTCAGCCTCGGCCGCCGCCCTCAGGCGCCGCTCGACGGTCGCCCATGCTTTAAGGTTGTCGGAGAGAGATATCGCGCAAAAGTCGCCCCCCAATGGGGCTCCGACCTCGGCCGCCGCGGCGAGCATGGCGGTAACGCCGGGTTCGACGCGGATGTCGAGGGTGCGCCACGCGGCGTCGCCCGTTTCGACCGCCTCGAAGATGGCCGACGCCATGGCGAACACGCCGGGATCGCCACCCGAGACCACGACGACCTGCCGGCCGGCCGCTGCCAGCGACAGAGCATGTCTGGCCCGGTCCAGTTCGACGCGATTATCGGAAGCGTGCCGGCACTGATCGGCGCGCGTCACCGCGACGCGATCGAGGTAGGGCCCGTATCCCACAAGGTCCGTCGCGCGCTCGAGTGCCGCCGCCGTTGCCGGAGTCATGAGATCGGCCTTGCCCGGACCGGTCCCGACGATGACCAGCGAGCCTGTCACAGCCGTCGCCCCTGCCCGGGGATCAGCACCATCGCGAAGTAGGCGCCGGTGCCGGCATGGCAGTCGGCGAGCGGCACAATGCGTTCATCGTCCATTGTCCCGCGTTCGACGTACATGGCGCGCGACAACAGGCCAGCGGCTTCGACGGCGCGCCGCACTTTTCCAAGGTTGCGGCCGACCTTCATGATCACCGCGGCATCGGTTTGCCGGAGGCGATCGACGAGCTGCGCTTCATCGAGGGTACCCGGCAGCACCGCCAGTGTGTCGTTGCCCCAGGTGATCGGCACATTGGCGCGCGTCCAGCAACCCGACATACCCGTCACGCCGGGGACGACCTCGACCGGAAGATCGCCCTCGAGCCGGCGCCACATATGCATGAAGGAGCCGTAGAAGAACGGATCGCCCTCGGCCAGCAGACCGACCGATTTGCCGTCGCGCACCAGATTCCCAAGCGTGTCCGCGGTCCGGCGATAAAAGTCACCGATCTGACGCTGATAGTCGGCGCTCTCCGCCGGAATCTCGTCCGTAACGGGATACTCGAAGCGGATCTCCGCGCGCCCTGGTGCCATCAGCTGATCGACAATCCGCCGGGCGTTGCCCTGATGCCCGCGCTTGGCGAAATAGGCGACAACGTCGACGGCGGCCACCAGCGCCGCCGCGCGAAGCGTGAGATAGCGCACATCACCCGGTCCGACGCCGATGCCGTAGAGCGTTCCGGCATGCGCTGTGCCGCCGAGGAGCTGGAGGTCGGTCATTCCACCGCGCTCGCCAGTGCATTGACCGCGGCGGCCGCCATCGCGCTGCCACCCTTGCGGCCACGCACGATCAGGAATGGCACACGACCGTCGGCCGCGAGTGCTTCCTTCGATTCGCTTGCGCCGATAAACCCCACGGGAACACCGATGACCGCCGCCGGAAGGGCCGCACCCCGATCCAGCATCTCGAGAAGGCGGAACAGCGCTGTCGGTGCATTGCCGATGGCAACGACGGCGCCGGCCAGCCGGTCCTGCCAGAGTTCCAGCGCCGCGGCGCTGCGGGTATTGCCGAGCTTTGCCGCGAAGCCCGGCACCGCCGGATCGTCGAGTGTGCAGACAACATCGTTGCCGGCCGGCAACCGGGCGCGCGTGATGCCGTTGGCAACCATCCTGGAGTCGCAAAGGATCGGCGCGCCGGCCACCAGCGCCCACCGGGCATTGTCGGCGAAGGTTGGCGACATGACGATGTCACCGGCAATCTCGGTCATGCCGCAAGCATGAATGATCCGCACCGCCACCCGCTCTTCCGCCGGACTGAAGCGACCGAGTTCGGCCTCGGCACGGATGACGCCGAACGACTGACGATAGATCTCGGCACCGTCTCGAACATAGGCGCGGTGCTCAGACATCGAACAAGGCTCCGATATCTGCCGCATCGATGGTGCGTTCTGCAGCATCGCGCGTGGTCCCGTTGCGGATCACGTCGTAGCCCCCCTTCTGGCCACCTTGCACGCCCACCAGCACAAGATCGGCCGGTGCGGAGCGCGCGCACCCCTTGGCGCAACCGGAGACATGAAGAGTCCCCTCGAAACCCAAGGCCGCAAACCGGCGTGCGTCGCGCCGCGTGTCGACACTACTCGATCGGCAGGAAGGCGCGCCCGGGCAGGCTTCGATCCTCAGGATCGGATCGTCGGGATCGACGATAAGACCGATGCCGCGCGCGGCCTCGGCCAAGCAGTGTGCCGCAGCCACGTCACCTGCCTCGACGTAGAGAGCCCGCCACGGCGACAACCGGATATCGGTTGCTCCGGCGTCGCCGGCCATCGCGACAAAGCGGCGGAGCTGATCGGCCTCGAGACGGCCGAAGGGTGCGGCGACGCCCACGCCGATGCGCTGCGCGCCCAAAACGAGCACACCAAGCGACTTCCTCGACGCGATCGGCAATTCACTGACGATCGGGTCAAGCATCCGGCGCACGGCATCGCCGAGCAGCGCAAAGCCTTTGGCACCGAGGTCGCGCAGGCGTCCACGCCCTCCTGAAACGCCCATAAAGACGCTCGCCGCCGCCAACGCCGCTTCCGCCGCCACTTCGGGCGACGTGCTGCCCACCCATTCGGTTCCGTTGCGGGTGTCGAGTCCCACAGCCATCACCGAACCAGCGGCCCGGAGAGAAATGTCGGCGCGCTCGCCGGCAATCGACACCGTGCCGCCCCCATCGACGAGGAAACCGAACTTCGATGGCAGGTCGTGCAAGGTTGCGTCCGCCGCCAGCCGACGCTCGAGAGCACGGGCAACGGGCCGGACGTCGAACGATTCGGCGGGATCGATGCCGGCCAGCGGCGCGACCATGATGTTACGCGCTGCTTCGGCCTGCGGATCGCGATCGACAAGCCCGAGGCGTTCCACGACGTCCTGCAATCCCGACAAGCCCGCATTGCCGAGGCCGCGGATCTGGAGGTTGGCCCGCCGCGTAAGGTCGATATGGCCGTTGCCGAAGCGTTCCGCGGCAGCAGCAAGGCCCTCTGCCTGCGTCAATCCGAACGCCCCGCACCACGGGCGCACGCGCGCGATCAGCCCGTCGCCGCTCTGCATGGGTCGCAGAACGCCGGGGCACCAGCCCTTCACTTCAACCACAGCCGATATGCTCATGATCTGGCCTTCATCGACCGCCTCCGGCAGGTCCGCAAGCCCCGATCGCCTGAGCCAGTTCCTCGTCGACCGAATTGCGCCGCGTCATCCAGAGGCCTCGCGCCAGGGCATCGCGGAGGCGCGCGGCCATGGCGGCGACCGCCGCCGGATTCTTCTCCAGCATCGCGGTCCGGATGTCCCCGTCGGCTATGAGCGCATCGTGGGTGGCCTCGAACAAATGGTCCGGTACGACCCGCGCAGTGGCCGCAAAGGCATACAAGGCGTCGACGGTCTGGGCGATCTCGGCAACCCCGCGATGGCCGTGATCGAGCATGCCGGCGATCCAGCGTGGATTGGTCAACCGACCACGGACGATCCGCGCCACTTCTTCGGCGACCCGGCGTGCCTTGGGCGCCGAGGGCTGGCTCGTGTCGAGGTGATAGAGTTCCGGATCGTTGCCGAGCAACGCCGCGGCCGCGGCAAAGCCGCCGGCGAAATCCGCGACACCGTCGCCGTCCAGAAGATCGCGCTCGCGATCGTCCTGGGGATGGACCAGAATATTCGCGGCCGATACGCGGCCACGAAAGCCCACACCAGCGACACCGGCCGTCTCGGCACTGCCATAAGCGTGCGTCGCCGAGGACAGGTAGGCCTCACCCAATTCGTCGCGCGACGTCCAGGCACCATCGAGTGCGAGATCGGCGGCGCGGGCACCGTAACTTCCGGGAGCGCCACCGAAAACCCGCGCGAGATCGCCACCGCGCCTGGCCGTCTCCGACAGCGGATTGTCGGCAGCTTCCTCGTCGAGCGCGGCGACCCGCCGGACCGCCACGTCGAAAAGCGCGATCTGGGTCTCGAAGATATCGCGAAACAGGCCGGAGATCCGCAACGTTACGTCGATGCGCGGCCGGGCAAGCGCCGCCAGCGGCAGAATCTCGATGCCGGTCACGCGACTGGACGCCTTGTCCCAGGTCGGCTGCACACCAAGATAGTTAAATGCCTGGGCAAGATCGTCACCGCCGGTGCGCAGAGAGGCCGATGCCCAGAGGTCGATGACCAGCGCACGCGGATGTTCGCCGTGATCCTGCAGGTAGCGGCGGATCACTTCGTCAGCCGCGCGCGCACCGATAACCGATGCCGTGCGCGTCGGAATGGCGCGTGGGTCGATGGACGTCAGGTTTCGGCCGGTGGGAAGAACGTCGGCGCGACCGCGGGTCGGGGCGCCAGCCGGACCCGGTGCCACGCGGCGTCCGTCGAGCGCTGTCAGCAGCGCGTCGCGCTCGTGGCGGCCGCAGGCTGCGACGGACTCGTCGATCGCCCGTCGCCTGTCAGGCATATCCTGCGTGCCCGAGGCCAGGACCATGGCGTCGACCAGGGCGCCCTGCGCTTCGGCGCCTGGCGTCCGTCCATAGACATGCAATCCGTCGCGAATGCTCAGTTCCTTGATGTCGCAAAGCTGGGCGTCGAGCTTGGCAATGGCCGACTGATTCGGCTCGCCGCGCGACAGCCCGCATTCCACTGCGAGGCCGCTGTTCCAGGCTTTCTCAACGATCTCGTCTTCAAGAAACCGCAGCCGCCGCCGGTCGAGGCCATCGGCTGACGCATATTCCTCGACGAGGCCTTCCATCTCGGCCATCGCGCCATGAAGACCCGCGGCGCTCAGCGGCGGCGTGAGATGTCCGATGGTAACCGCACCGAGACGGCGCTTGGCCTGCACCGCCTCGCCGGGATTGTTGACGATGAAGGGATAGATGACCGGCACCGGTCCCAGTACGGCCTCGGGCCAGCATTCGGCGGACAAGGCAAGGGCCTTGCCGGGCAGCCATTCGAGTGTGCCATGGGTGCCGAGATGGATGAGCGCATCGATTTTTTCGGTCTCGCGCAGCCAAGCATACAACGCCACATAGGCGTGGCGTGGCGGGCAGGTCGTGTCGTGATAGCCGGCCTTGCGATCGTCGGAGAGGCCACGGTCCGGCTGCAGCAGCACCAGCACATTGCCGCAACGCAGGACAGGACACTCGAAAGCATCGCCGGCGACAGCGGGATCCGAACCGGCGTCGCCCCATGCTTCGTCGATCGCAACCCGGAGGCCCTCGGGCAAGGCCGCGAGCCAGGCGCGGTAAGTCGACAAGGGGATCTTCACGCGCTCGGCCCGATCCGCCAGAAACCGCTCGATGTCGGCCGCGCCGATCCCTTGCGTACCGGCATCGTAGCCCGCACCGTGCAACAGCCGCAGGATCTCCGCCACGCTTGCGGCTGTATCCAGCCCGACGGCATAGCCCGTGCGACCGCCCCGGGCGGGATAATCCGACATGACCAGCGCCAGGCGCCGCTCCGGCCGGCGCACGCCCGCGAGCCGCGCCCAGGCGGCGGCGAGGCGCGCGACATAGCCGATGCGGCCGGAGTCCGGCGCGTGGCGCACCGCGGCGAACTCGAGCCGCGGATCTGCCGGCGCCTCGGCCTTGAACGAAATTGCCCGCGTAAGCAGCCGACCATCGAGTTCCGGCAGAACCACGTTCATCGCAAGGTCGGACGGCGACAAGCCTCTGGGCGATGTCTCCCAGCCGTCTCGTGTGCTGCCCGCCAACACGACCTGCAGCACGGGCACATCGGCGACATCGAGCACGGTGGTGTCGTCGGCGCGCAGCGCCGAGAAGGCCGTCGTATTGAGAATGATCGCCGGTTTGCGAACCCGGACGAGGTGCGCCAGATCGGCCTCGATAGCGGGATCTTTCAGGCTGTTCACGGCGACCGCCATCGGCGCCAGTCCTTCCCGATCCAGCGCCTCCAGCAGCGCCGAGATCGGCGCGACATCGCCCGCCATCAGGTTCGCCCGGTAGAAGACGACCAACGCAGACGGCCGGCTGTCGCCGGTGAGATCGAATTCGGCCACCTGCACGATGCGCCGGTCGAGCGTGAAGCCGGCGATCGGACCGACCGGTACAGGCGGCATCCACGCATTGTCGCGGCCCAGCAGCGTAGCCACATAGTGCAGCGCCTGACGAAGGTTCCCAGTGCCGCCTTCGCGGAAGAACTGCTCCAAACGCGCCAGCGGCTCCGCCGCCAGGGTCGAGACTGAAGCCAGCCGGGGATCGGCACGGTCGTCGCCCGGCAGGGCGGCAAACAACACGCCATTGTCGCGTGCGATATCGCCGATCCGCTCGAAGCCGTATCGCCAGTAGTCGAGGCCGCCCAGGCCGCGGACGATGACGACGCGGGCCTGCGCCACGACACGTTCGACGTAGAGGTCGACCGACATCGGATGCCGGAGCTTCTTCAGGCTGGCTAGTCGAAGCGTCGGCAACGACGCCGCGTCCTGCTGCCACGCCTCGCTGAGCGCGGAAAGATCGCTGTCGGAGAAGGAAAGCACGACCACCTCGGCCGGCGACTGGCCAAGATCGATGGCGGCATCCGCCTCGTCCAGGGTCGCAAGCTGGGTCGCGAGGACGTGCATGCCGGGCTATCCCGCAATGAGCGCGCGGATGGCTTCCTTATCGAAACCCTTTTCGCCGATCACCACCAGGCGGCCCTGCCGTTGCTCGCCCAGTCGCCACGGCCGGTCGAACTGATGCTGGATGCGCGCACCCACGCCCTGCACCAGCAGGCGCATGGGCTTGCCGGCGATTTCCACGAAGCCCTTTACCCGCAGGATGTCGTGCGCAGCCGTGGCACCGGCGATCCGGCTGACGAGTTCCTGCGGCGAGGCGAATGCCGGAACGGCAACGACGAAGGTGTCGAAATCCTCGTGATCGTGCTCGCCTTCGAGATCATGATGCGAGGGCCGGCTTTCGAGATCGGCTTCCGCCGCCGCACCGAGACCCAGGAGCACCGAGACCGACACCTTTCCATTCTGGACTTCGACGACCTTCACAGCCTTGGGCAGCGTCTCGGCGATCGCGCCCGCCACCGTCTTGCGTTCGGCCGCCGACATCAGGTCGGCCTTGTTCAGAACGACGAGGTCGGCGCACAGCAGCTGATCCTCGTAGACTTCCTCCAGAGGATTGTCGTGATCGAGCGAATCGTCCGCAGCGCGCTGACGTGCGATCGCCTCGGGATCGTCGGCGAAGCGGCCCGCCGCCACGGCGGCGCCGTCGACCACGGCAACCACGCCATCGACGGTGACGCGCGAGGCGATCTCAGGCCAATTGAAGGCTTTTACCAACGGCTTGGGCAAGGCAAGACCCGAGGTCTCGATGACGATATGCTCGGGCGGGTTGGGCCGATCGAGCAAACTCTTCAACGCCGGCACGAAATCGTCGGCGACCGTGCAGCAGATGCAGCCGTTCGACAGCTCGACGATGCTGTCCTCCGTGCAGCTCTCGATGCCGCAGCTCTTGAGGATGTCGCCATCGATGCCGACGTCGCCGAATTCGTTGACGATCACCGCCAGGCGCCGTCCCTCTGCGTTCTCCAGGATATGCCGGACCAGCGTGGTCTTGCCGGCCCCGAGAAACCCGGTGACGATCGTGCAGGGAACCTTGGCCAGGGAAGTCATGATTCGACGGCCTCCAGAGCCGCAGGCTGAGCGATGCCGCGAACGGCGATGGGAGGAACCCGGGCAATGACGCCCTTGCGGAAAGAGGCGGGACGTTCCCGCCACGCAACGATGCCGTTTTCGGAAGCGGCGAAACTCAACGCTGCCGAGACGATCTCTTCGGCATGCGAATCAGGATCGAGATCGCCGATCAGGTAGGTCCACTTGCCCGCGCCAGCCAGGGCGACCGTGCACGGACGCTTGCACACGGCCAGGCAATCGACCGGCGTCACGGAGACGCTCGCCTGCCCCCGACCCGCCAAGCCGGCCCGCAGTGTGTCGACCAAGCCTTGACCGGGCTGGTCGAACGACTCGTCGGCATCGCCAAGGCTGCGACGGCACGAGACGCAGACGAAGATCGTCACGGTCGCTTCATCCATTCAGACGAACTCCAGGCCGTCGCGCCAACACGACGGCATATCGGCGGGAAAGATCAGCCCGCCACCTTCGGTGCGAACTTCGGCCAAAGCAGGCCAATGCCGATGCCCACCAAGGCCCACAACAACGCCTGCACAACCAGCGAAAGCGCGGTGAATTGCGCGGCAAGCTCGGCCGGCACCTTGCTCTCGAGTTCATGCGGATGCGGTGCGCCGATGAAATGCGGCGCCAGCAGCAGGACGATCGCCCCAAGGCGCACCACCGGATGATGGTCGGCGCGCAGGAACGCCCATAGCGCCACGGCCGTCGCGATCGCCGTTCCGACCCACCACAGCTGCCGGGCAACCAGATCGCCGGCAGCGCTTCCCGGCAGCTCGGGTGCGAGGCCAGCGGCAGGCGCCAGACCGCAGGCGATGAACCCGGCAGCCGCCCAGGCCAAAGCGCGGCGTTCGTCGATCGGAACACCGGCAAAGACCATGGCGGCCATCAACACGAAGGCCACGCCCACGGCGGTCGCGATCGTCGTGATGGCGGTGAAGAAAAAGCGCGGCATGCCATCTGCGGGCTTCCAGCCGTCGCCGTGCGAATGGGCCTCGACGCCGTGATGGCCATGCTGTGCCTTGGGCGCTGCCGAGGCTTCGGCCGGCTTCTCGTAGGTTTCGGCCGCAAGAACAAGGGGGGTCGTCGTGACCTGCTGCAGAGCTGCAACCAACAGCCCAGCCAGAAGCCCGGCCAGAAGGCCGACCGACAGGATCCGGGTAAGCATTGTCGCCGCGTCAGTGGCAGGGAAAGCTGAGGCTGTGACGCGTGTCGTGCGCGGCGTTGTGGATGACCTCCGAGTAGGCGAAGCCGGTCAGGAAAACCAGGCTGACCCCCAGGATCAATGCGATCGCTGCCGCGCGCAGGGTCTCGCTTCGCTCGGTCGTTCCGACGGTCGTTGCTGTCGTGCTGGCCATATCAACTCTCCCTGGCTGCCCCACCGGCAGCTTGAATGCACAATATGACGGCAGGTCTCCTGGCTCTCGGATCTTCGCCGCAGGCCCCCTTCCCGGTTTCCCAGTGGTATCTTGGCCGTTGGCTCGCCGACTACAGTTGCGGGGGCAGCCGCGGAGTTGAGACCCAAGCCTCTCGCCGCGTTCCCTTTTGAGCCCCGTGAAGGGCACCGTCAGGTCATTGATACGGGCGGCGGCAAAGGCCCGTCAATGGGATTCGCCGGCCCACGGCGAGCCTTGCTGACGCGGGCGCGTCCGACCATTCTGCGCTTCCCCGATCGTACAGCAGGCGCAACATGGCTCCCGATATTGATGAAGACGCCCGCCACAGGGCCAAAATGGCCAACCGCAAGGCGGTTCAGGACGCCGAGGTTGCCGGCAAGACCGTCGAGAAGGGTCTGCTGATCGTCCACACCGGCAAGGGCAAGGGCAAGTCCACGGCGGCATTTGGCTTGCTCCTGCGTGCCGTCGGCCGCGGCTTCCGGTGCGGCGTCGTGCAGTTCGGCAAGGGTGCCTGGCAGTCGGGCGAGCGTACCGCGATCGAACGGTTCGGCGACCAGGTCCAGTGGCACACGCTGGGAGAAGGCTTCACCTGGGAGACGCAGGATCGCGCGCGCGATGTCGAGGCCGCCAGGCGCGCCTGGGCCAAGACGCTCGAGCTGATGGCCGATCCGTCGATCCGCCTGATCGTCCTCGACGAACTCAACATCGCATTGCGCTACGATCACCTCGACATCGCCGACATCGTCGCCGCGCTCACGACCCGCCGGCCCGATCTGCACATCGTGGTCACCGGCCGCAATGCCAAACCGGAACTGGTCGCGGCGGCCGATCTGGTAACCGAGATGGCCCTCGTGAAGCATCATTTCGCCGCTGGCGTGAAGGCGCAGGAGGGTATCGAGTTCTGATGACTACCCGGAACCCGGCCAGGGCAATCATGATCCAGGGCACGGGCTCGGACGTCGGCAAGTCGCTTCTGGTGGCCGCACTGGCCCGCGCCTTTACGCGGCGCGGGCTCCGCGTGCGCCCGTTCAAGCCGCAGAACATGTCGAACAACGCCGCCGTGACCGCCGACGGCGGCGAGATCGGCCGCGCCCAGGCGCTACAGGCACGCGCAGCCCGTATCGGACCGAGCGTCCACATGAATCCTGTGTTGCTGAAGCCCCAAAGCGAGATCGGCTCGCAGGTCGTTGTCCAGGGCCGTGTCGTCGGCACCGCAAAGGCGCGGGAGTATCAGGCGATGAAGCCCAGGCTGCTCGGCGCCGTGCTCGAAAGCTTCGAGAAGCTGGCGGGCGAAGCCGACCTCATTCTGGTCGAAGGCGCCGGCTCAGCCTCGGAGGTGAATCTCCGCGCCGCCGACATCGCCAACATGGGTTTTGCACGCGCCGCCGACGTGCCGGTCGTGCTGGTCGGCGACATCGACCGCGGTGGCGTGATCGCCAGCCTCGTCGGCACCCAGGCCGTCATCGATCCTTCGGACGACGCGATGATCGTGGGCTTTATCGTCAATCGTTTCCGCGGCGATCCAACGCTGTTCGCCGACGGCATGAAGCTGGTGGCCAGGCACACCGGCTGGCAGTCGCTAGGGCTCGTGCCGTTCTTCGATGACGCCCACAGACTACCGGCCGAGGACGCGCTGGGTCTGCCGGGAAGAAGTGTGGCCGGCAGCGACGGGCGGCCACGCATCGTGGTGCTGGCCTATCCGCGGATTGCCAACTTCGACGAGTTCGATCCGCTGCGCCTCGAGAAGCACGTCGACCTGGTGTTCCTTCGCCCCGGCGAACCGATCCCCGGCAATGCCGCCTTGGTCATCCTTCCCGGATCCAAGGCCACGATCGCCGATCTTGCCGCACTGCGGGTGGCCGGCTGGGACATCGACCTCAAGGCGCACCTGCATCGCGGCGGACACATCCTGGGAATCTGCGGCGGCTACCAGATGCTGGGCCGGCGGATTTCGGATCCAGACGGCATCGAGGGGCCTGCCGGCAGCGTCGACGGCCTTGGCCTGCTCGATGTCGACACCGTACTCGGCGGCGACAAGGTTCTGGTCGAAACCGCCGGTGAGACCGTTCCGGAGTGCGTGCCCTTCAAGGGTTACGAAATGCATGTTGGCCGCACCACCGGCGGCCTTCGTCCGCTGCTGCGCCTTGCCAATGGCAA
Organism: uncultured Reyranella sp.; assembly: GCA_937915145.1. Lineage (GTDB taxonomy): Bacteria > Pseudomonadota > Alphaproteobacteria > Reyranellales > Reyranellaceae > Reyranella. The sequence goes on along the minus strand of CALDNT010000071.1, from coordinate 1,444 downwards.
GCACGACGGCACGATCAATGACAGTGGCACCGTTGCCGGCTGCTATATTCACGGATTGCTGTCGGATGACCGTCAGCGGCAACATTGGCTGCAGCGAATTGGCGTAAGTGGCTCGGCGCTCGATTACGAAGCCGATGTCGACGCAACCCTCGATCGCCTGGCCGATCACGTCGAAGAACATCTCGACTGCGACCGTCTGCTAGCGTTGGCGCGCGTGCCAAAGTTCAAAACATCAGACTGACCGTTACCACGGCGGCAAGGGCCGCGATCTGCAGGCCGCAGGCCGCGCGATAGAGATCGAGTGCGGCTCGGATATCGCGGGCGGTCAGTACATTGCGGCCGTCGCCGACCCAGCGCTCGGCAACCTCGACGCCATCGTAAACGCGTGGGCCGGAGAGCCGGATGTCGAGCGCACCGGCCATCGCGGCTTCCGGCCAACCGGCATTGGGCGAGCGGTGGTGGCCGGCGTCGCGAAACAGCACCTCGATCGCCCGAGAGGCCGACAACCCGGGTGACAGTGCGGCGGCCAGCACGAGCCAGAAGGCCGACAGCCGTGACGCCGGCAGATTGACGAGATCGTCGAAGCGCGCCGACGCCCAGCCAAAAGCGAGATGACGTTCAGATCTGTGCCCGATCATGCTGTCGGCGGTGTTGACAGCCTTGTAGGAAATGGCTCCGGGCAGTCCGGCGACGGCCATCCAGAACAACGGCGCCACCACGCCGTCGGAAAAATTCTCGGCCAGGCTTTCGATCGCGGCACGGCTGACGGCGGCTTCGTCGAGCACACGGGTGTCGCGGCCGACGATCATCGACACGGCCCGCCGGCCAGCCTCGATACCGCTGGTTTCCAGTGCCGAGGCGACTGCGCCGACATGCGCGTCAAGGCTGCGCTGTGCCAGCAACGAACTACCGACGACGCCGGCCACCAGCAATGCAATGGCGCCATGAAGGAAATACGACAAGGCGGCGGTGATCGCCCAACCCGAAAGAACGCCGACGACCAGCAGCAAAACAAGAACATAGATGCCGCGCCAACGTCGCTCTTCGTGAGAGAGCGTCGCGGAATTCCACGCCTTGTCACACCATGCTATGAGGCCGCCGATCCACGACACCGGGTGGCCGATCCGGCGATAGATGGCGTCCGGATAGCCAAGGATCGCTTCGGTCGCGACGGCAATCAGGGCAAGGGCGAGGAACATGGGTGCTTTGCCTATCATGCGGGCCACGACCGAGAAACCAGTCACCCACGGCGGCGAACTCGGCGCAATCCGGAAGCGATTCCCTCATGCGCCGGAACCGTGGCTCGACCTCTCGACCGGGATCAACCCCGTGCCCTATCTAGTCCGGAAGCTGCCGCTAGAGAGCTGGACTCGCCTGCCGACCCGGCACCAGGAACAGGCTCTGCTCGAGGCCGCCGCCACGCGATATGGAGTGCGCGACCTCG
>CALDNT010000070.1 GCA_937915145.1 uncultured Reyranella sp. | reverse complement strand
CCGGTCTCGAGGCGCGCGGCCACCGGCTGACGCGCACCAGGGCACCGAGCTTCGACTTCGGCTCGAGCCAGATCATCTGGCGCTTCGCCGATGGCGGGCCCTATCTCGGCGCTTCGGAGAGCCGCCGCGATGGCGCCGCGGTCGGGTTTTAGGCATGGCCGGCACGGTCGTCTCGATCCAGGGTGGTGGCTTTGCGATCAACGGCCAGCCGACCTATGCTGGCCGGAGCTGGAAGAGCCATCGCATCGAAGGTCTGCTGTTCAATAGCCGCATGGCCAACGCCATCGCCGACGACGAGAACCCTTCGACGCGCGGCACCTGGAGCTATGCCGATGGCGATTGGGATGCCGAGCGCAACACGGCCGAGTTCATCGCCGCCCTGCCCGACTACCGCGCGCACGGCCTGCGCGCGGTCTGCCTCAATATCCAGGGCGGCAGTCCTCAGGGTTACTCGTGGCACCAGCCGTGGAAAATCGGCGGCTTCACCCCTGAAGGCAGGCTGAAGCCCGCCTGGACGACGCGCCTAGCCAAGGTGATCGAGGCCTGCGACCGCAATGGCATGGCGGTGATCCTCGGCCTCTTCTACGGCAAGCAGAGCGGCACACTGAGGGACGAAGCCGCGGTGAAGGCGGCGGTCACCAACACGGTCGACTGGCTGGTCGAAAGCGGCGCGACCAACGTGCTGATCGAAATCGGCAACGAAGTCGACCTGAAGGGCGTATGGGCCCATCCCATCATCGCCGCCGCGCGTTGCCACGAACTGATCGAGCTGGCGCAGAAGCGCGGCCGGGGAAAATTTCTGGTGAGTACCAGCCTGATCGCACTCGATGCGCCGCCCGCCGGCATCCTGGCTGCCGCCGATTTCCTGCTGCCGCACGGCAACGCCATCCACGGCCCCGACGGCGCGATGCAGCCCAGTCCGCACGGCATACGCCTGCAGCTCGCTCGATGGCGCGCCGGCCCCGGCTATCGCGGCCAGCCGATCGTCTACAACGAGGACGATCACTTCGAGTTCGACAAGCCCGACAACCACTTCACCGCCGCTGTCGAGAGCGGCGCGAGCTGGGGCTTCTTCGACTACCGCCGCTCGCGCGAGCGCTTCGAGGAAGGCTTCCAGTCGCTGCCGGTCGACTGGACGATCTCGTCGGCCCGCAAACGCGGATTCTTCGGGCTTCTGAAGGAAATCACCGGCGCCTGAGGGGCGCCAGCGACATTCACTTTTACTTTCCGCAGTAGGCCTCGATCCGATAGCCATCGGGATCGACGACGAAGGCGGCATAGTAGTTGGCGCCATAGTCGGCGCGTAGGCCGGGCTTGCCGTTGTCCTTGCCGCCGGCCTTCAACGCCGCGGCGTGGAAGGCATCGACCGCCGCGCGATCCCGGGCGACGAAGCAGAAGTGCAGGCCGGACTCCAGGTCGGCCTTCACCGGATTCTTCGACGCGCCGATCCAGAAGCCAACGGCCTTTACGCCGTAGCCCAACGAGGACTCGCCGTTGCTCAGGAGCGTGTAGCCGAGCGGCTTCAGCGCGGCGTCGTAGAACTTCCGGGCGCGACCGATATCGGCGACGCCGATGGAAATGTGGTCGAACATGGCTGAAATTCCTTATAACTTAATAACTGGTTATATGGTTATTCAGTGATGCCAAGCTTGTCAACCACCCAGCCGGTTACTAAGTCCTGAGAATGAATCGCCCCGATCTGTGCTTGGAGTTCGCCAATACCCGCTATTGGCGCGGTCAGGACGCGCCAACCGAGACGCTGAATACGCCTGAGGATCTCGTCGCCTGGACGGCGGCCAACGGCGGACCGAGGCTTGCCAAGCCACCGGCGCATCGCGAGTTCGATCACGCCATCGAAGTGCGCGAACTCATCCACCGCCTGTTCGACCAGCACGCCCAGCAGAAGCCACCGGCAGCCCGCGACGTCGAGGCGCTGAATGCGGTGCTGGCCCAGGCGCCCGCCCGCACGACGCTTCGGCGCGAGCGCGGCAGCTACGTCTGGAACGTCGACATGAAATCGGGAACGGCGTTGGCCCTGCTGGCGCCTGTCCTGTGGACGGCCGGAGATCTGCTGGCAGGCTCCAGGCTCGACCGCGTGCGGCGATGTGCCAATCCTGAATGCGGCTGGCTGTTCCTCGACGACAGCCGCGCCGGCAAACGGCGCTGGTGTTCCATGCAAAGCTGCGGCAATCGCGCCAAGGCCAGGCGGCATTACCACAAGAGCCGTGAGGCGTAGGCAAAGAAAAGGGCCCCAAAGGGGCCCTTGGTTTTCGCCCAGCGCCGAGCGCCTAGCGCAGGATGCTTTGCAGCTTCATGGCGACACCCATGTCGCCCTCGATCTTGAGCTTGCCGGTCATGAATGCGGTCATACCATCGAGCTTGCCGCCAATCAGATCGGCGAAATCACCGAAATCCATCTTGATCGTGCAGTCGGCGGCCTTGTCGTCGTTGCTCACGGCTGGCGGATTCTGGTTACCGTCGATATGCACGACGCCCTGATCCGTGGTGAACTTGACGCTGTTTCCGAAGGCCGACTTCTTCGACGCACCTTCCTTCATTTTCGCGGTGATTTCCTGCAAGGTCATGGCGAGTTCCTCCGGTCAGCCAGTGTCTTGGGGGCTTACTTGACCTTTACGTAAACGTCAACTAGAGGCCGATGAACGGCCGTTCATGTCGGGAGGAAGCATGTCGTATCGCTCGGTCTTCAAACCCGGGCTGCTCAAAGGCCAGACCGTCGTCGTGACCGGCGGCGGCAGCGGCATCGGACGTTGTACGGCGCACGAAATCGCAGGCCTCGGCGGACATGTCGTGATCACCGGCCGCAAGCCCGAAAAGCTCGGCGTCGTGAAGGCCGAAATCGAGGCGGCGGGCGGCTCCTGCGAGAGCCATACGTTCGACATTCGCGAAGAAGCCCAGGTGAAGGAGGCGGTCGGCAAAATCGTCGCCGCCAACGGTCACATCCACGGCCTGTTCAACAATGCCGGCGGCCAGTTCCCCTCGCCTGCCGCCACCATGAGCGCCAAGGGTTTCGATGTCGTGGTGCGCAACAATCTCACCGGCGGCTTCATCGTCAGCCGCGAGGTCTTTACCCAGTCGATGGAGAAACACGGCGGCTCGATCGTCAACATGGCGGCCGACATGCGCAACGGCTTCCCCAACATGGCTCACACCGGCGCCGCCCGCGCCGGCATGGTCAACCTGTCGATGACGCTGGCCCATGAATGGGCCTATGCCGGCGTGCGCGTGAATGCCGTGTCGCCGGGATGGATCGCCTCATCAGGCATGGATACCTACCAGGGCGAGTTCAAGGAACGCATTCCCAAACTGAAGGGCTACTGCCCGCTCGGCCGGCTCGGCACCGAGAGCGAGGTCTCGGCCGTGGTCTGCTTCCTGCTGAGCGACGCCGCGGCCTATATCACCGGCACCGAACTGCGCATCGACGGCGGCGTGCCGCTCGGCAACCGCTCGATGGACCTCGTCATCACCGACCGATCCAAACCCTTCAACGGATTTCACCTTGCCACGACTCCCAAAGTGCTGGGAGGCGAGTAGCGTCATGCCGATCCTCGAGAGCCAGATCGACCGCCGTAGCGAGGACTACAAGCGCAACCGCGAGAAGATGCTGGCGGCAATCGCCGAGTTTCGCGGCGCCGAGGCCATCGTCCAGGCCGCCACCGAAAAAGCCCGCGCCCGCTTCGCCAAGCGCAAGCAGCTGATGCCACGCGAGCGCATTGCGCTCCTGCTCGACCGCGGCGCGCCCTTCCTCGAACTGATGCCGCTTGCCGGCTACCGCATGCATGACGACAAGGACGGTTCCGGCGCCGGCGGTGGCTCGGTCTCCGGCGTCGGCTATGTCGAAGGCGTGCGCTGCGTCGTGACGGCCTCGAACTCCGCCATCAAGGGCGGCACCGTGGCACCCTCCGGCCAGCGCAAGGGCCAGCGCGTGCAGCAGGTCGTCATGGAGAACAAGCTGCCGGTGGTGAACCTGGTCGAGTCCGGCGGCGCCAACCTTCTCTACCAGGCCGAGATCTTCGTGCCCGGCGGCCGCGGCTTCGCGAACCAGGCGCGCATGTCGGCACGCGGCATTCCGCAGGTGACGGTGGTGCACGGTTCCTCGACGGCGGGCGGCGCCTACCTGCCCGGCCTCTCCGACTACGTCATCATGGTCCGCAACCAGGCCAAGGTGTTCCTGGCCGGACCGCCGCTTTTGAAGGCCGCGACCGGCGAGATCGCGACCGACGAGGATCTGGGCGGCGCCGAGATGCACGCCACCGTTTCGGGCGTTGCCGAATGGATGGCCGAGGACGACGCCGACGGCATCCGCCTGGCCCGCGAGGTGATCGCAAAGTGGCACTGGAACGACAGGCTGCCGCCGCGCCCGGCCCGGCCGTTCAAGGAGCCGCTCTACGATATCGAGGAACTGTGCGGTGTGGTGCCGCCATCGCACAAGGATCCGTACGATGTGCGCGAGGTCATCGCCCGCCTGGTCGACGGCTCCGACTTCCTCGAGTTCAAGGGCCTGTTCGACCAGCAGACGATCTGCGGCTGGGCCGAGATCGAGGGCGACCCCGTGGCGCTGATCGGCAACAACGGGCCGATCACCACCAAGGGCGCGGTCAAGGCCGCACAGTTCATCCAGCTCTGCTGCCAGCAGGGCACGCCGATCGTCTATCTGCAGAACACCACGGGCTACATGGTCGGCACCGAGGCCGAGCGCGGCGGCATCGTGAAACACGGCTCCAAGATGATCCAGGCCGTGGCCAATGCGACGGTGCCGCAGATCACGGTCGTGATCGGCGGCAGCTTTGGCGCCGGCAACTACGGCATGTGCGGCCGCGCCTACGATCCACGCTTCATCTTCGCCTGGCCCAACAGCCGCACCGCGGTGATGGGCGGCGAGCAGGCGGCGGGCGTGATGAAGACCGTGACCGAGCAGAAGTTCCTGCGCGAAGGCAAGGAACCGCCGGCGGAGCAGATCGACAAGATGTTCAAGGCCATCGTCGAGCAGTTCGAGCGTGAATCGACGGCACTCTACGGCACGGCCCATCTGTGGGACGACGGCATCATCGACCCGCGCGACACCCGCCGGATCGTGGCCTTCACGCTGTCGATCGCCCGCGAGTCGCTGGTGCGGCCGCTCAATCCCGTCACCTTCGGCGTTGCCCGGATGTAAGGACAAGGAAGCAGCGATGAAATTCACGCCCGAGCACGAGGCCCTGCGCCAGACCTGGAAGACGCTGATCGACCGCGAGGTCAATCCCCACGTCGACGAATGGGAAGCCGCCGGACAGTTCCCCGCCCATGAGCTGTTCAAGAAGATGGGCAATGCCGGCCTGCTGGGTGTCGACAAGCCGGTCGCGTTCGGCGGCTCGGGTCTCGATTTCTCCTATGCCATGATGTGCGCCGAATCGCTCGGGCTGGTGAACGGCGGCTCGATCCCGATGGCGACCGGCGTGCAGATCTCGATGGCGACCCCGGCGCTGGCCCGCTACGGCAGCGACGAACTGCGCCAGGAATTCCTCGCCCCCGCCATCAGCGGCGACCATGTCGCCTGCCTTGGCGTGTCGGAGACCGGCGCCGGCTCGGACGTGGCCTCGATCAAGACCACGGCCGACCGCGTCGGCGGCGACTGGGTGATCAACGGCGGCAAGATGTGGACGACCAACGGCGCCCAGGCCGACTGGATGTGCCTACTGGCCAACACAGGCGACGGCCAGGCACACAAGAACAAGTCGCTGATCATCGTGCCGATGAAGACCAAAGGTATCACCGTCGCCAAGAAGCTCGACAAGCTCGGCATGCGTGCCTCCGACACGGTGCAGACCTTCTTCGACAATGTGAAAGTGCCGGTGCGTAACACGGTCGGCCAGCCGGGCTCGGGCTTCATCTACCAGATGCAGCAGTTCCAGGAGGAGCGGCTGTGGGCCGGCGCCGGCACGCTGATGGGCTGCGACCGCATCATCAACGCCACGATCGAGTACACCCGCGAGCGCAAGGTGTTCGGCCGGCCGCTGCTCGACAACCAGGTCGTCCATTTCCGCCTGGCCGAACTCAAGAGCGAGGTCGAGGCACTGCGCTCGCTGGTCTACCGGGCCTGCGAGGAATATCTCGCCGGAACCGACGTCACCATGCTGGCCTCGATGGCCAAGCTCAAGGCAGGCCGGCTGCGCCGCGAGGTCTCCGACGCCTGCCTGCAATACTGGGGGGGCGCCGGCTATCTGTGGGACAATCCGGTGGCGCGCAGTTTCCGCGACGGCCGGCTGGGCTCGATCGGCGGCGGCGCCGACGAGGTCATGCTGCAGATCATTTCGAAACTGATGGGCACGCTGCCGCGCCTCGGGAATCGGTGAGGGGGACTCGGTAAGATGCAATTCACCCAGGAACACGACGAGATCCGCCGCACCCTGCGCACCATCATCGATAAGGATATCAATCCGCATGTCGACAAATGGGAAGCCGACGGGATATTCCCAGCCCACGAGGTTTTCAAGAAGCTGGGGCAGGCCGGCCTGCTCGGCATCAACAAGCCCGCCGAATACGGCGGCATGGGGCTCGATTATTCCTATGCCATGGTGATGGCTGAGGAGCTGGGCCACATCAATTGCGGCTCGGTGCCCATGGCGATCGGCGTGCAGACCGACATGGCCACGCCGGCATTGGCGCGCTACGGCAGCGATGCGCTGCGCAAGGAATTCCTCGCACCTTCGATCAGCGGCGACTACGTGGCCTGCCTCGGCGTCTCCGAGGTCGGTGCGGGATCGGACGTGGCCTCGATCAAGACCACGGCGCGGCGCGTCGGCGGCGACTGGGTGATCAACGGCGGCAAGATGTGGACGACCAACGGCACCCAGGCCGACTGGATGTGCCTGCTCGCCGTCACCGGCGAGGGCCCGGCGCACAAGAACAAGTCGCTGATCTGCCTGCCGATGAAGACCAAGGGCGTCGCGGTCGTGAAGAAGCTCGACAAGCTCGGCATGCGCAGTTCCGACACCGCGCAGATCTTCCTCGACGACGTCAAGGTGCCGGTAGGCAACCTCATCGGCCAGGAAGGCATGGGCTTCGTCTACCAGATGCAGCAGTTTCAGGAGGAACGGCTGTGGGGCGCGATCAGCTCAGTCGTCGGCATGGGCCGCCTGATCGACCAGACCATCGAATACACCCGCGAGCGCAAGGTGTTCGGCCGCCCGCTGCTCGACAATCAGGTCATCCACTTCAAGCTGGCTGAGCTCAGCACCGAGGTCGAGCTGGTGCGCTCGCTCTGCTACCGCGCCTGCGAGGAGTATCTCGGTGGCACCGATGTGACCATGCTGGCGTCGATGGCCAAGCTGAAGGCCGGCCGCATGGTCCGGCTCGTCACCGACGGCTGCCTGCAGTATTGGGGCGGCGCCGGCTACCTGTGGGACAACCCCGTGGCGCGGGCCTATCGCGATTCGCGCCTCGCCTCGATCGGCGGTGGCGCCGACGAAGTCATGCTGCAGATCATTTCCAAGCTGATGGGCACCCTGCCGCGGCTCGAGAATCGCTGAGGATCAAATGGCCGAATTCGCCGACAAGTATCAGACACTGCTTCTCCGCCGCGACCGCTCGCGCCTGCATGTGACGCTCAATCGCCCCGAAGTGAAGAACGCACTGAACCCGACGCTGATCGGCGAGTTGCGCACGGTGTTCGAAATCCTGCGGGACCGTCGCGATATCAAGGTCGTGGTCCTGCGCGGGGCCGGCGGCACCTTCTGCGCCGGCGCCGATCTCAAGAGTATGGAGCAGAGCTTTACCGACAAGCCCAAGCCCGGCGAAAAGGATCCCATCGCCGTCTGGAATCGCGGCTTCGGCACGTTCCTGGAGATGGTGAATACCTCACCGCAGGTCGTGGTGGCGGCCGTCGAGGGCTACGCCATTGCCGGCGGCTTCGGCATCCTGTGCGTCTCCGACGTGGCGATCTGCACCGAGGAGGCGGGCTTCGCCATGAGCGAAACCGCCATCGGCATCGTGCCGGCGCAGATCGCGCCTTTCGTCGCCGCCCGCATCGGCGTGCCGCAGACTCGCCACCTCACGCTGACGGCGGCACGCTTCAAGGGACCGGAGGCCCATCGCCTCGGCATCGCCCACTATCTGGTGAAGGATTCGGCGGCACTCGACGCCAAGCTGGAAGAGCTGCTGAAGCAGATCGACCGCTGCGCGCCGATCGCCAACGCACTTACCAAGCAAGTGGTGATGAAGGTCGGCACCGAACCGCTGTCCCAGGTCCTGGACTTCGCGGCCGACAAGTTCGCCCAAGCGCGGCGCGGCCCGGAAGCGTCGGAAGGCCTGCGCGCCTTTGCCGAAAAGCGGCCGCCGCGCTGGGCTGTTGAATGATGGCCTTCTCGAAAATCCTGGTCGCCAATCGCGGCGAGATCGCCTGGCGCATCATGCGCACGGCCAGGGCGATGGGCTATCGTACCGTCGCGGTCTATTCCGACGTCGACAAGGATGCCCCGCATGTCGACTTCGCCGACGAGGCGGTCCATATCGGCCCGCCGCCGGTCGGCGAGAGCTATCTCAGCATCGATCGCATCCTGGAGGCCGCCCACAGGAGCGGCGCCGATGCCATCCATCCCGGTTACGGCTTTCTTTCCGAAAACGATTCCTTTGCCTCGGCCTGCGAGAAGGCAGGTCTGGTCTTCATCGGGCCGCCGCCCGCTGCCATCGCGGCCATGGGCAACAAGGCCGCCGCCAAGCGGCGCATGATCGACGCCGGCGTGCCCTGTGTGCCGGGCTACCAGGGCGCCGACCAGAGCGATGCCAATCTGGAAAAGGAATCGCGGAAGATCGGCCTGCCGGTCATGGTCAAGGCCGCAGCCGGTGGCGGCGGGCGCGGCATGCGCCTGGTCGAACTCGATGGCGACCTGGGAGAAGCCATCCGCGCCGCTCGCGCCGAGGCCGAGAGCGCCTTCGGCTCCGGCGAGTTGATCCTCGAGAAGGCCGTGATCGACGCCCGCCATGTCGAGATCCAGGTGTTCGCCGACGCCCACGGCAATGTCATCCATTTGGGTGAGCGCGACTGTTCGGTCCAGCGTCGCCATCAGAAGGTGATCGAGGAGGCACCCTCGCCCGCCGTCGATGCCGACCTGCGCGCGCGCATGGGCGCCGCCGCTGTCGCGGCAGCTCGG
>CALDNT010000069.1 GCA_937915145.1 uncultured Reyranella sp. | reverse complement strand
CGGCCACGCGCACATGATCCTGACCAGCCTCGGCCGGCCGGCGCCCGAGCTCGACCTCCTCTACTATCAACGCGAGGTCGCGGCCGGGAAGGCCTGAGGCGTGACATCTCCCACAAGCGGCTCTGCCTGAACGTCGTTAATCCATCGAAATGCTTCAGAACGCCGGCGATATCCGGCAACCCGCACTTCCTGGTCGCCAAAGCCCCAATGCGGTAACGGCAATTTTCGGACAAATGTCCCCTTCTGTGGCTAACTCGGGCGGCGATGCCTACCAGGGGCATGGCCGGCACTTTTTCAGAAGGCAGGCACCAATGATGGCTGGCATTGAAGCTTTCCTGTCGCATATCTCGGTGGGTCTATTCGGCGCCGTCGTGTGGTGGCTGGCGCTCAGTTGGATCGTGGGATGGCTCGCCCAAGGGAAGGGCCGCAACGCGGTCGCCTTTTTTGCGATTGCGCTGTTCTTCAGCCCCATTGTCGGGCTGCTGGCGGTAATAGCCGTTCACGATCTGAAAGCCAGCGAAGAAGCCAACGCGGCCAATGCGCCCTTCAAGGAAATGATGGTTCCGCTGATGCTGAACATCGACGGAATCCGCGGGCACCTGACGGTGTCGAGCGAGTCAAATCGGTTGCCCATGCCGGAAGCACCACCATCGCCGCCACGACAACCCGGTCCCGCAGGCGGTTCCAAATCCGTTCAATCGCCCCCCTCACCGGCACAGGCGCAGGCACCGTCGCCGGCGCCATCACGGTCACCGGCACAGGCACAGTCGCCGGCACAGGCAAGGTCGCCGTCGCCATCACCCAACCCGCGAGGGCAGACCACTCCGAGGGCTTCCTGAATTCTGAATCCGAGACGACCGGCGCGCGACAAGCCTCCGACCAGCGGTTCGCCTTGGTTTGATTCCGAGAAAGCGGATGCCGCGGCGGTCGTCCGCCCAGGAATCTCGCCTCTGCAATCCCCGCATCAATCGCTCTGCCGGCACCGGGTCTCGCGCATCAGCAAGGTACAGGCAATGCCCACGACCGCGCCGGCGACCAGAACGCTGAAGGCCGTGCTGTAGGCGGCGACGGTATAGACGCGGACACCGCCCGCCATCTCTCCGGTCCATGCCAGATCGAGCAGCCAGCCGAGCAGCGGCTGGTAGAGAGCGCCCGCGCCCGTCACCACGCCGTTCACGATACCGAGCGCCGCGCCACCAGCAGCAGGTGGGTTCAATTCACGCACCGCGGCGAACCCCACGATTTGGCCAGAGCCACCGAAACCGCAGAGAAAGCACAGCGCACTTACAGCCCACAGCGGCAATCCGGGCGCCCAGGCGAGCCCCGCCATCGCCAGGGCGGTGAGCATCAGCCCGGCGACGAAGGGCGGCTTGCGCCGGCGGAAGCGGTCGCTGAGCCAACCCACCACCGGAGCGCCAACGCCCCAACCGATGAACACCATGGAGGTAACCCCGGCGGCCGCCGTGCGATCTATTCCCTGCGTCAACGCCAGAAAGGGCACGCCCCACAGACCGGCAAAACCGAGCAGCGGCCCGGTGGTGCCGAGGCCTGCAATGGCAATCAGCCAAGTCTGACGATTGCGGCCCACCTGACCCAAGCCGGCCATCACCTGCCGCAAGCTGCCCGAGGGCCGGAATCTGTCCCGCACCGTGACAACCACCGCCAGCGCCAGCAGCACGCCACCGCCCGCCATGGCCAAGGAGGCCTGTCGCCAGTCGAGCTGGTCCACCAACAGGCGCAGCGGCGCCTGCCCGAACACCCCGCCCGCCATGCCCAGCATCATCGCCAAACCGGAAAGCAGGGCGAAGCGCGACGGCGGGAACCACTGCCCCGCCACCGTCATCGCACCGACAAGACTGAAGGCCGCCGTGGCGCCGATCAGGAAGCGGCCCAGCGAAAGCGCCCAGAGTGTGGGCGCCAGCGCAAACAGCACGCAGCCCGCGGCGCATCCCAATGCGGCCAGGGTCATCAGGCGGCGCGGACCAAAACGATCCATCAGCAGACCGACCGGGATCTGCATGCCGGCGTAGCCGTAGAAGTAAAAGGCCGAGAGATTGCCGACGGCCGCCGCGCCGACGGCGAAGTCGCGCATCAGTTCGTCGATCATCACGCTGGGTGCGACACGCAGGATCCAGGCATAGAAAAAGAACATCGCCCCGGTTGCCCAGCCGTACATGGCCAGGCGCAGAACCGGACGCGCCGCCGAGGCCGTCTCCTTCTCAATGCTCATCCGATGTGTCTCACTCCTTCTGAACGCACATCATAATCGTCTAGCCCCGGATGCGGCGACCAGCCGGGGAGCCTGGCATCTTGCCAACTCCGAAAACGATCCGCCGTCGTTGGATCGGCCGCTTGTATTGCAGTGCAGCCGCCTGAATCGCCGCCATCTAGAATACGCGAAAGATCGCCGTCGCAGTGAGCAGCAACGAATCGCCGGCGCTTGCCTCGGCATCGAGAAACGCCAAGGTCTTCGTCAAGCGGCGAATATCGGCGTGGCCTGAAACCCAGCCGCCGGTCGGGACGCCCGAGACGAACTGGGAGGTGAGTGAAATCGTGGCGCACTTGCGGCCAGTGGCAGTGACAACGGCATGGCCGAGAATCGTGTCGATAAATGTCAGGATCGCAGCGCCATGGAGAACACCGTGGGGATTGCCGTGCCTGCCGTCACTGAGAAAGCCATAGGTGTGGCGCCCGTCCTCACCGCGGTGCCAGAAGAATGGTCCTGAAAGACCGATGTAGCCTTCGGACTCCGCAAGAGCCACGTACCCCTCAGGAATGCCGTTCATGCCTGCCCTTTGCCATGCCGACGCTTCTCCGTTCCGCGGTGTTGCCCGCTTTCTTTGCGGATCCCGCGACACTATCGAGAGACTGGATTCCCGACACCACAAAACGCCCCACTAATCCGCCCAATGGGTCGCCGTTGGGTCCCAAGGGTAAATTCAGGTTCGGCAATTCCGTCCGACGTTAACGCCGAATCATCACGGAGAGGCACAAAAAGCCCTGTCAAAACGGGGAGTCGTTGCAGTCCGGTAATGGTGGACGCGCCCGAGTGTTGGGAATTCGCCATCCCTGACCTTTGGAACGGGGACGACACCACCGTACCTGTTGCCTAAGATGCAACCTAGTCGGGCTACCAGGGGTACGCCATGTAATCCGGCTGCGGTCTTTGCGGAGGTTTCTTGACCCGCGAACGGGTAGTCAGACGACTGGCGGCGATTCTGGCGGCGGATGTCGTTGGCTACTCGCGCCTAATGAGTCGTGACGAGAACGGCACCCTCGCCCGACTGAAGGCCCATCGCACCGAGCGCCTGGAGCCTACACTGGCGCGACATGGCGGGCGGTTGGTCAAATTGATTGGAGACGGCGCCCTGATTGAGTTCCCCAGCGCGGTGGACGCACTAGGCGCGGCTATCGAATTCCAGCAGGCCATGTCCGAGGCCAATCGGGACGAGGTCGAAGACATCAGGATCGTATTCCGGATCGGTCTGCATCTCGGCGACCTGATCGTGGATGGCGGCGACCTATATGGCGATGGCGTGAACGTGGCTGCACGCCTGGAGGCGAAAGCGCCGGCTGGTGGCATCGTGCTATCGGGCGACGTCTATAACGCCGTCACAGGTCGCCTCAAGGCTACATTCGATGATCTAGGCATGTTGTCGCTGAAGAATATCGATCGGCCAGTGCAGGGCTTTGGCGTGACGTGGGAACCGGCGGATTGGAATTCTTTGATACCAATAACCGTTGCGCCATCGATTGCCACGACATCGACTGCGGATGTTCCATTGACGTTGCCGGCCAAGCCCTCCATCGCGGTGCTGCCGTTCCAGAACATGTCGGGAGATCCGGAGCAGGAATACTTTGCCGACGGCATATCCGAAGACCTGATGACGGGACTCGCCCGCATCCGCTGGCTTTTCGTCATAGCCCGGAACTCCAGCTTCGCATTCAAGACCAAGACCCTTGAAGTCGAGAAGGTTGGAAGGCAGCTTGGTGTCCGCTACATTCTGGTAGGTTCAGTCCGCAAAGCTGCAAATCGAGTGCGTATCACGAGCCAGCTGATCGACGCAGAAACGGGTACCCACCTGTGGGCCGAGCGTTACGACCGTGAGCTCGTAGACATCTTCGAATTGCAGGACGAGATCACGCAGCAAGTCGTTGCCGCCATCGAGCCTACGTTGCGCAGGGCTGAGATAGAGCGCGTCAAGCGCAAGCGACCGGATCATCTAGACGCCTATGACCTGTATCTCCGCGCCGTCGCCCATATGTATGAAGTTAGGCCCGAAAGTCGGGCTGCGGCTCTCGATTTTGTGGGGCGAGCGCTAAATATCGCCCCGGATTATGCTGAAGCGCATGGCGTTGCGGCGTGGTGCTACTTTGCCAGATCATTGTGGGAGGGCAGTCTTCCGGAATCCTTCAATGATGCCATGCTGCGACATGCACGTGCGGTTCAGGAACTACAAACAGAGGATGCCAGCACACTCGCTCATGCAGCGATTGCTCTCGCGCTATCGAGCCGCGACTACGATGCCGCCCTGGACATGATTGACCGCGCCATTGCGATTAACCCCAGCTCCACACACGCCTATGGGCATGGCTCGGTTATCAACACCTGGGCCGGAAACTACGACAAGTCGATTGTTCAGTCAGAATGGGCACTTCGCCTGTCGCCTTTTGATCCGCTCAGCGTGATGCCACTGGCGGGGCAGGCTGGTGCACGATTGATGAAAGGTGAGTTTTTGGAGGCTTACTATTGTGCGCGGCGGGGATTGCAGGTGTACCCGACACACACTCCTTCATTTCTGTTAGCAATCATCTGCCTGGTGCGCCTCGGCCGACTAGACGAAGCAAAAGTAACTGCCCGGCAGTTTTTGGAAGTATCGCCTACCTACCGTATTGTCCCGCACGCACCTGTGTTCGAATGCTTTGTTACCGAATTGCGGAGCGCAGGTGTTCCCGGATGACCGGCGTGAGAACACGGATTGCCATCCTGCAACTTAATCGATGACGACGCTGTGCGAGGGTCGCTAGGCTGGCCTTCCAGGCGAAAAAATCACAATGGGAACATACATCGATTTTGCCGTGGATCCTCGGTGGGTCCCGCGTCGATGGTCGGCAAGACAGCAACTCTCCCCAAAGCCTGTTCGCCGCACTCCAGAAGCACAAAAACCCCGCTAGGCGGGGCTTCGTTGCATTCCGGCAATGGTGGGCGCACCAGGGCTCGAACCTGGGACCCGCTGATTAAGAGTCAGCTGCTC
>CALDNT010000068.1 GCA_937915145.1 uncultured Reyranella sp. | reverse complement strand
TCTCAACTTGGTGTGACACCTTTGGGTGTGACAGGGGCCGCAAATGCCTTGGGCGCTACGTCGGCAGCTCGTGGCCGCGGCCGATGTTGCGGACGATCTCGCTCAGGTGCGGCTTGGCTTGCAGCAGTGCCCGGCGGTAGGCGACGAGACCGCGCAGCATGGCGCCGTCGCGCTTCAGCAGCCGGTCGGCGAATTCGACCATGCGGGTATTCGGCCAGCCGTGCTTGCGCAGGCCCAGCAGCCTGAGGAAAGCCGCTTCCTCCTGGCCGGGTGCATGCTGGGTCATGAGGATGGCCGCCGCGGCAGTCGAGCGCGAGACGCCGGCATGGCAATGCACCAGGACGTGGCCGCCGGGACGGGCGTGGACCTTTTCGCCGAACTCCAGGATCCGGGCGATATGGTCCGGCGTGCAGGCTTCGAAGCCCGGGTACTCGGCCACGATGTCGTCGAAGCGGATCAGCTCGTGGTCGATGTCGAAGAAATCGTCGAGGGCTGAGGGCCGCGGCTCGTGGGTGTCGATGATCGACAGCACGTGGCTGACGCCGGCCGAACAATGCTGCGGCAATTCGGGGATGCCGCAGATCGTGACTTTGTGGGTGAGCAGGGGCATGGCCCGCGATCCTACAGCAAGCCACGCGCCATGTGCAGGCCAAGTGCCAACATGCCGTATAGGAATATCTTGCGGAAGGTTTCGGGCGAGGCGGCATGGCGCACCTTCTGACCGATCCACATGCCGATGAACGTGGGCACGATGGCCGCCACGCTGCCTATCGTGTTGGCGGTGTCGAAAATGTCCTGCTGCGCGAGGGCGGCCGCAATGCCACCGATGAAGAAGAGAAACAGGATGCCGAGCCCCTGGATCAGTTCGTTCTTCGAGATCTGCAGCGACTGCATGTAGGGCAGGAACGGCACCGCCGCTATCCCGGTGATACCCGCGACCGCTCCGCTGGCCAGACCGACCAGCGGATTGGCCCAAGGCTCGGCGGCGCGCGGCACGACCGGACGCCAGGCAAACAGGGCGACCAGGGAATAGAGCACCAGCATCAGGCCGAGCCAGCCGATGGCGCCCAGCGTGCCCAGCTTGCCGACAGCCACGGCCGCCACGATCACGCCTGCCACGGCCGCTGCAGCCATCGTCCCGAAGCGACGCAGCAGCGCGAAAAACCGGCCGCCGTTGAGGGCCTGGAAGATGTTCGTGGTCAGGGTCGGAATGGTCATGATCGCCAGGGCATCGCCCAGCGGCAGCGCCAGGGTCATCAGGCCGATGGCGATTGGCGGCAGGCCGATGCCGATCGCCCCCTTGGCAATGCCGGCAACGATGAAGGCGCCGGCAACCACCAGCATTTGCACTTCGGTCATACTGTCAGTGGCTCAGTCGGCGCCTGGCGCGGAACCGCCGTCAGGCATATCGATCCGGCCGGCGCTGATCGGCAGGTCGTCGGCGGCAGGCAGTAGCCGGTTTTGGGTCATGCGGTTGTTCGCTACTCTCTCGCCGGCATTGTGTGGCCGGCAGTCGCGGCCGGCAAGCCGGCTCAGCCCAGAACGCCTTTCGCCAGCCGGTCGAAGGCTTCCCAGAACAGGGCACGGATCGCATCGGTCTCCATCATGATCTCGTGGCGTGCTTCGGCGATCGTGAAGTGCTCGGCCCGGCGCATCCGGGCGACCATGGGCGCGTGGTTCGCGGGATCGATCAAACGATCTTCTCCTGCGGTGATCAGAAGCAGCGGCAGATCGATCCGTTCGAGGTAACCGGGTGCCAGGGCCGCGGTCATCGAACGCACGGCCTGGCGGGCCCAGCCGATGGTTGGCCCGCCCAGTGCGAGGCGCGGATCGGCGGTGAACCAGTCGTCGGTGAAGCGATAGCGTCGTTCGTCGTGGGTCACGAAATTCGAGGCGAATTCGCGGGCCAGCAGGACGAACGGGCCGGTTCCGAAGAGATAGCGCTCCTCCACCGCAGGTACTTCCGGCATCAGCATCAGGATCGAGCGCAGCATGGCTTCGCGCCTGAGGGCAGTCATCGGCGAGACAAAAACGCCGGCTGACAGCGGGCCCGGTCCGTTCTCGGCCAGATGCCGCAGGAGGATATGGCCTCCCATCGAGTGACAGAGGGCCAGGATCGGCCGGGGCGCCGTCGGGGCGACGATCGTATCCAGGAACAGCGCCAGGTCGGCGATATAAGTTGCGAAGTTGTCGATATGGCCCTTGCTGCGATCTGCCAGCGGTCGGTCCGACAGGCCCTGACCGCGCCAGTCGACGGCGTAGACGGCGTATCCACGCTCCATAAGGTCGCCCACCACTTCGGTGGCGTACTTTTCGATGAACTCGCCGCGACCCGTCAGGACCACCGCCGTTCCACGGGCCGTTCCCGGGACGTTCCAGCACGCGTAGCGCAGACGCGCGCCAACGCTGGCCAGGAAACCATAACGGTCGGCTGGACGGTAAAGGGTAGCCAGATGGGGAGGTACTGCGGCCGGTGTGGCCGTCGGATCCAGATCAGTCATTCACTATGGCGTTTTGGCGAAGCCCAGGGGCAGTTGCCAGTGGGAATTTGGGCATTTTGGCCATCATCGTAGGGGATCCCTTTACCGTTACCGGAGGCACGGCTATAGATCGGCCCGTCGCCGAACCGTCTGCGAAGGGTCGCAGACGAGGAAATCCGGCGCAAGGAAACCTCCAAGAGGTCCGCCGCACTGCGTGGTTATCGGCTCGTCGGTTGAGTCGGTCCGGCACGGTCCTTGCGCCGACGTTTGTCGTCCGCAGGAGACTTGCGGCCGAGACCCGACGATGGAATTCCCCGCAGGCGGCTTGCCGGAGTGATCGTCCCTTTATGATCCGTCACGGATTGGTTCTTCTGATTGTCGCCGCGGCCACGATCGCGGGTTGGCGCCTGCTCGATGGTCCGGTCGTGGCGACCGATGTCGAAGGCCCCCTGCACGGAGTCACCTATGCGCCTTGGGCCAAGGACCAGGATCCGCTGGAAGCCAAAGCGAGTGGCATCTGGAGCTTCCTCCGTACCGCCTTCACCGACGCGCTGCCGCCAGTGGCCAAGCCGCACAAGGATCAGATCGAGCGCGACTTCGCCATGCTCAGCGGCAAGGTCAAGTATGTCCGGACCTATCGCACGACGGATGGCGGCGATATCATGCCGGAGATCGCGAAGAAGCACGGGCTGAAGCTGGTGCCGGGGGCTTGGATCTACAGTGCCAACGAAGCCAAGCAACAATTCGGCCGCGAGGCGAGCGAGGTCAATGCCGAGGAGACCAGGGCCCTGATTCGCATGGCCAACCAGAACCCCAGTGTCGAGCGCGTGCTGGTCGGTAATGAGAATATCCTGCGCTGGGACGGTCAGAAGGACCTGCGCGATCCCACGGCGACCAGTCCGGCCCAGCTCATTCGCGAGATTCGAAACGTCAAGCGCAACGTCAAGGTTCCTGTCAGCACTGCCGAGCCGTGGCACGTGTGGCTGCACTATCCGGAACTCGCGCGCGAAGTCGACTATCTCGCCGTGCACGTCCTGCCCTATTGGGATGAGAAATCGAGCGAGACGCCGCTTGAGTACCTCAAGAGCCGGATCGGCATGCTGAAGCAGGCCTATCCCAACAAGAACATTATCGTGACCGAAGTTGGCTGGCCGTCGAATGGCGCCGCGCGCCGCAGCCCGGGCAGCGGCACGGTCAAGCTCGCGACGCCGGCTGAACAGGCAAAACACGTGCGCGACGCCGTGGGGTGGTTGCGTGGCCAGAACATCGACCATTTCGTGGTCGAGGCGGTCGACCAACCGTGGAAGTCCTACGACCTCGAAGGCAAGGCAGGCGGCTACTGGGGGCTTTGGAATGCCGACAGGCAGCAGAAGTTCAGCTGGACCGGGACCATCGATCGCTTTCCGCAATGGGCAGGTTGCGCCGCGTGGTCGCTGGCGGCCGCATTGCCGCTGATGCTCGTATTCCTCTGGCGCTGGCGCGAGCTTGGTGTGGTGGGGCAGATCGCTTTCTGTGGCCTGGCGGCACTCGCCACCAGCGCGGTCGTGTATGGCGCATCGGTCGCGGCAGGCACTTACATGTTGGTCGCGGAAATGGTCGGTTGGGGGGTGCTCGCGTTTTTTCTCACGATCAGTCTCGTGATGGCATTGGTGCAGGCGCTCGAGATGGTCGACACGATCTGGCGGCGGCGCTGGACCCGCGAAGCTCTGCCTGCGGCCGAAATGATCGCGCGGCAGCCGGTTGACCGGGTGTGGCCCAAGGTTTCGTTGCATCTCGCGATCTGTAACGAGCCGCCGGCGATGGTGATCCAGACACTCGAGTCTCTTGCCGCGCTCGACTATCCCGATTTCGAAGTCATCGTCATCGACAACAATACCAAGGATCCGGCGGTGTGGCGGCCGGTCCAGGACTATTGCACGGCGCTGGGCGAACGGTTCCGTTTCTTCCATTTCGACGTCATGAAAGGCTTCAAGGCGGGCGCGCTCAATTATGTCCTGAGCCAGACAGCAGCCGATGCCCAGGTGATCGGCGTCATCGACAGCGACTACATGGTGCGGCCCGACTGGCTGAAGGCGTTGGTGCCGTACTTCGACGACCGCAAGATCGGCTATGTCCAGGCGCCGCAGGACCATCGCGACTGGACCGGTGACCGCTTCAAGGAAATGCTGAATTGGGAGTACGCCGGTTTCTTCGACATCGGCATGTGCCTGCGGAACGAGTACGACGCAATCATCCAGCATGGCACGATGACCCTGGTGCGCCGGGACCTGATGGAAGAGATGGGCGGCTGGGCGACCTGGTGCATCACCGAGGATACCGAGCTCGGCCTGCGAATGATGGAGAAGGGCTACGGCGCCATGTACAGCCGCGAGCGTTTCGGGCAAGGCCTGACGCCCGACCACTTCTCCGGCTACAAGAAGCAGCGGTTCCGTTGGGCCTACGGCGCCATGCAGATCATGAAGGCCCATGCCGGCAAGATGCTGGGCGGTGGCACTCAGCTGACCTTCTCGCAGAAATATCACTTCGTGGCGGGCTGGCTTCCGTGGTTCGCCGACGCGTTGAACCTGATCTTCACATGGGCGGGCCTAATCTGGGTGCTGGCTGTTCTGGTGCCGCCCCAGTTCGGCATCAAGCCGGTCGGCCTGCCGCCATCCGAGTTCATCCTGCCCACCATCGGGATCTTCGCATTCAAGCTCCTCTATTCGTTCGGTCTCTATTTCGATCGCGTGAAGTGCACCTTCCGCCAGAGCCTCGGCGCATCCCTGGCTGGCCTGGCCCTCACCTATACGGTGGGCCGCGCCGTGATCTACGGATTGGCGACCAGCCGGTTGCCGTTCATGCGCACGCCCAAGATGGACGAACGTGCCACGCTGGGCATGGCGCTGGGCATGGCGCTCGGCGAGGCGGTTCTAGCCGGCCTGCTGTGGATCGCAGCCATTGCCCTTTGGTTCACCAACGGCGTCGTCGACCCCGAGGCCAGGCTGTGGAGCGCTTTCATGGTCGTGCAGTCGCTGCCGTTTGCCGCTGCGGTCTACGTTTCGGTGGTAAATGCTCTGGAGCAGATGCGCCATGTACGCACCGTGTTCGAGGCCGCCCCCGCCGCCAGGGTAGGGGGGGCCGCGATGCAGCCTGCGCAGTAGGGAATAGCGTTTTTCCCTGTCGCCCAGGCCGTTGCGTCTGCTAGACGTTGGATCATGCCTACGTTCGAGTCACGAAACCGCTTGGATTCGCGCGCCGGCACCGCCCTTTTTTTGAAACGCTGGCTGCGCAGGCCCTTCGCGATGGGCGCGGTGATTCCGAGTGGCCGCCTTCTCGCCGAGGCAATGGCGTGCGCGACGCTGGAGGCCCTGGACGGCTGGCCAGGCCACGTCGTGGAACTGGGCGCCGGCACCGGCGAGGTCACCAAGGCGCTTCTGGCTGCCGGAGTCCCGCCCGAACGGCTGGCCCTGGTCGAACGCGACCCTGAACTGGCTGCATTCCTGCGCCGGCATTTCGAAGCCCTACAGATTATCGAAGGTGATGCGGTGCGCCTGCCGCGACTGCTCGCGGACCACCGGGCTGCGCCGATTGCCGCGGTCGTATCGAGCTTGCCGCTGCTCTCGCTGCCGACCGACATCGTGAATGGTGTCGTGCATGGCATCTTCGAGGCATTGCCACACGGTGCGGCACTGGTGCAGTTCACCTATGGGCCGACCCCCCCGGTGCCACGTGCTTTGCGCCAGAGCCTGCGGCTTGTCGGCACCCGCAGCCAGCGCATCTGGCGCAACGTGCCGCCAGCTGTCGTCTGGACCTTCAGAAAGCCACCCGCCGCGTGACGCCCCTGCGTTTTGATGCCGTGCTGCGAAGCACGATTGTCGGTCGCCTCGGCCGCTTCGACCGACGCCGCAGCGACGACGGTGGCGAGCTCAAGCGTGCCGCCGTGGCCGTGGTGGTGGTTGAGTCCGATTTGCCCGGTGAGGCCGCGTTCCTGCTGACCAAGCGCACCCCCAGGCTGCGGGCGCATGGTGGGCAGTGGGCACTGCCTGGCGGGCGGTTGGATCCCGGCGAGACGGTCGAACAGACCGCGTTGCGCGAACTGGAAGAGGAATTGGGCGTCGCAGCGGGACCTGGCGATGTCCTGGGCGTGCTCGACGACTACCCGACGCGGTCGGGCTATCTCATCGCGCCTGTCGTGGTGTGGATTCCGGGTGGCGTTACGGTGATACCCAACCCGGCGGAAGTCGCCGAAGCCTATCGCATCCGATGCGCCGAGCTTTTTCGTGAGGGTTCGCCGGAGATCGTGGCGATCGAGGAGTCGGACCGGCCGATCATCCGCCTGCCGCTGCCGGTCGCCACGGTCAATGCACCGACGGCGGCCGTGCTCTACCAGTTTCGCGAAGTGGCGCTGGCCGGGCGCGCGACGCGTGTTGACCATTTCGAGCAGCCCGTCTTCGCCTGGCGTTGAGCCGTTCGCTGTGTGCAGCTCGCACGAGGCCGGGAAACTGAACGCGGAGGAGAAGGGCATGAAACTTTACAGTCTCAAGAACGGCGTCAATCCACGCCGCGTGCGCATCTTCCTGGCAGAGAAGCGGGTTTCCCTTCCGATCGAGGAGTTCGACATGGAGACCGCCGGGCACAAGGCCGAGGCGTTTCTTGCCAAGAATCCGCTGGGTACTTTGCCGATGCTCGAACTGGACGATGGAACCTTGATCGCCGAGTCGGTCGCGATTTGCCGCTACTTCGAGGAGACGATTCCCGAGCCGCCGTTGTTCGGCCGGTCGACGATCGAGCGCGCCCAGGTTGAGATGTGGAACCGGCGCATGGAGCTCGAACTGTTGCTGCCGACGATCGATGTGTTCGTGCACACCCATCCCTTCTGGGTAGGCAAGCGAACGCAGGTGGCACCGTGGGGCGAGCAGCGCCGTGCACAGCTCGTGGCACGCATGCGCTGGCTCGACGGCGAACTGGAGGGGCGGGAGTTCATCGGGGTCGACCGCTACAGCATCGCCGACATCACGGCCCAGGTGGCGTTGCTGACGGCGCGCGGCGCGCTGAAGCTGCCGATCCCGGAGGATCACCACAACCTGATGCGCTGGTGGAACGCGGTGTCGGCGCGGCCGAGCGCGCGGGCCTGAGGCTTCAGATACCCAAGAGGCGCAGAGCGTCGATCAGACCGATCGCCGACGAGCCAATAACGGCGGCCGACGCAACAAGCCGTTACACATCGAGCACGGCGACAAGCTGGCCTTCGCCGATGGCCTCGCCTTCGGCGACTTTGATTTCCTTGATGATTCCGGCCTTGGGCGAAAGCACCGGGATTTCCATTTTCATCGATTCGAGGATCATGATCTCGCCTTCGAATTCAATGGCGTCGCCGGGCTTCGCCTGAATCTTCCAGACATTGCCTGCGATCTCTGACTTCACATTGACGACGGCCATGCCCCGGACTTCCCCTGATGTCTTTCAGCGAGCTTTGTCGGTCACGGCGAGGGCCAACGCAAAGGCGGAGGTGCCGACGCGGGCGCCGAGCCGGTATGCGGCCTCGTTCACTTTGGAAAGCACACCGTCCATGAGGGTCGAATGGCCATCGCCGATGCGGGCCGACAACGCGCCCACCGTTGCGCCAGCGATACCGGCCTTGTCGAGAATCGCAAGGCCGGCCACGCCTGCCTGCTCGATGCCAAAGCCGGCGTCGTTGAAAAGAGCCAGCGTTGGCTGAAATGCCGCGGCCGTTTCACCGGCTGGGACACCGCCGTGACTGCCGCTGGCGACAACCAGGCCAGCGTCGCGGGCGTCGGCAAGCGATATCGAATCCACACACACGATCCGGCCTGAAATGGCGCGGCCCTCGGCCAGCCGTTCCGGTTCGCGATGCGGCCACGGGGCGGCCTTCAACCGTTCCGCCGCCTCGGCGACGGACTGGCCGGTTTCGACGCCACACGCCGTTGCCAGTGCGTTGGCACGACTGATGACGCCGCGGCGCAGCATGTCCGCGCCGTCGCCGATCCTGGCGCTCGACGCCGCGACGGTGGCCATCGCCATACCGTGCTGCTCGGCCCAGGGCAGGCCGCTCACGCCCGCCGCGTCGAGCCCGATCCCGGCATCATGGTGAATGGCGGCGCGGGCGCCGGCCTTGGCGGACAGATAGGCGGCGTAGACCGCGCCATGGGAACCGCCGACCAGGACTGCCCCGGCTGTTTCCGGGGGCAGTTTGGTCACACTGGGAACGACGACCAGGGAAATGCTCATGGCGACAGTTTATCGCCAAACAGTCTATATGTCCGCCAATGTCCGATGCAATTCCGACGGTCGATAACAAGGTGGCGGTGCTGATCCTCCAACATCCGCAGGAGCAGGGCCATGCCCTGGGCACGGCGGGCCTGCTTGCGCAAACACTTGCCAATGTCCGGCTCGCTGTTGGCCTCTCCTGGCGCAATCTCGGTCACGCCCTGGGGAAGCCGGCGGAAGCAGGCGACTGGGGCGTGCTTTATCTTGGCTCCGCCCACGCAACCGCGCGGGGACCGCTCGTCGCGGTCGATCGCAAGGGCGAGACGCTGCCCGATCAGCAAGCGGCGCTTTCCGGCCTGTCGGGTCTGGTCGTCCTCGATGGCAATTGGGCGCAGGCCAAGGCGCTGTGGTGGCGCAATGCCTGGATGACCAAGCTCCGCCGCTTCGTGGTCGTGCCCGATGGACCGTCGCTTTATGGCAACCTGCGCAAGGAGGCGCGGCCGGATGCCGTTTCGACGCTTGAATCCGTGGCCCTCGCGTTGTCGGCGGTGGAGGCCGACCCGACGATACGAGAGCGCATCCTGGTGCCGTTCCGCGACCTGATTGCCCGGTCCCGTGCTGCCGGTATCGAGGGCGGCAAACGGGATCGTCGGCGCCGGCGTTAGGCCCTATAATCCCGGCATGCTGGATCAAGCACTGCTTCCTGTCGCCCAACGCACCAATCCGGAACGTTCCTTTACCGAGGAAGTCCGGGCGCTGCGGCTGGGACAGGGCGAAATCTTTCGCGGCGAGGGGATCCTGGCCGTCACCAAGGCGATCCTTCAGGCCGGCGTCGCCTATGTCGGCGGCTATCAGGGCGCACCGGTGTCGCATCTGGTCGACGTGCTGGTCGAATCGCAGGATCTGCTCGACGAGCTTGGCGTTCACCTCGAGACCTGTACCAACGAATCCTCGGCGGCGGCGCTCCTGGGCGCTTCGATCAATTACCCGATCCGCGGCTGTGTCACCTGGAAGTCGATCGTCGGCACCAACGTGGCCGCCGATGCGCTGTCCAACCTTGCATCGCCCGGCGTGATCGGCGGTGCGCTGATCGTGGTCGGCGAGGATTACGGCGAGGGTGCCTCGGTCATCCAGGAGCGCGCCCATGCCTATGCGCTGAAATCGTCGCTCTGGCTGATGGACCCGAGGCCGGCCTTGCCGGCCATCGTGCGCTGCACCGAAGCGGCCTTTGAATTGTCGGAAGCCACCAACACACCGGTGATGATGGAACTGCGCATCCGCGCCTGTCATGTCACCGGCGAATTCATCGCCAAGGACAACAAGCCGCCGGCGGTCTCGCGCAACCATCGCCTCGCTGGTCCCGCGGCGCACAACTACGACCGCATCTCGCACCCGCCATCGACCTACGCGCACGAGAAACTCAAGGTCGAGGTTCGCCGACCGGCCGCCGAACGCTTCATCGTCGAGCACGGCTTGAACGAATTCCTGCCCGGGGAGCGGTCCGATCTCGGCATCATCGTGCAGGGTGGCATTACCAATGTTCTGCTCCGCGGTCTCGACCGGCTCGAACTCGAGGGCAGGGTGCCGACCCTGGTGCTGAACGTCACCCATCCGCTGGTACCCGACCAGATCGCCGACTTCTGCAGGGGCAAGCGGGCCGTGCTGATCGTCGAGGAGGGCGCGCCCGACTACATCGAGCAGGCGATCCACGCCATCCTGCGCAAGCGCGACATCGGGACCAAAATCTACGGCAAGGATGTCCTGCCGATGGCCGGAGAGTACACCGCCGAGGTCGTGACAGAGGGATTACTGAAGTTCTTCGCCCAGTCAGCCAACGATATCGACTTGGGCGGGCCGCGCGAGCGCTTCGAGGCTGCCCGTGCCGGCCGCGCCGAGGCACAACGCTTACTTGGCGGACCGCTGCCGCTCCGGCCACCGGGCTTTTGTGTCGGCTGTCCCGAGCGTCCGGTGTTTTCGGCGATCAAGCTGCTCGAGCGCGAAGTCGGCAAGGTCCACATTTCGAGCGACATCGGCTGTCACTCGTTTGCGACCCTGGCGCCGTTCAATCTTGGCAATTCCATTCTGGGATTCGGCATGTCGCTGGCCGCCGCCGGTGCCGTCGCGCCGATCATGGAGCGACGCACCATTTCGGTGATGGGCGACGGTGGCTTCTGGCACAATGGCCTCTTGAGCGGCGTCGCCTCGGCGATGTTCAACCGCGGCGACCGCGTGTTGATCATTATGCAGAATGGCTACACGTCGGCGACCGGGGCACAGTTCATTCCCAACACCTCGGGCAATCGGCGCGATGGCGAGACGACGTCGGATATCGCCGCGACCCTGAAGGCGATGGGCGTGAAGTGGCTGCGCACCATCCGTACCTACAATGTCGCCACCATGCTCGGGACTCTGCGCGAGGCGATGAGCACCGACGACAAGGGCCTGAAAGTCATCGTCGCGGACGGCGAGTGCCAACTCGCCCGCCAGCGCCGCGTCCGCCCCCAGATCGCGGCCCAGCTCAAGCGCGGCGAGCGCGTCGTGCGCACGCGTTACGGCGTCGACGACGAGGTCTGCACCGGCGACCATTCCTGTATCCGGCTTTCCGGTTGTCCTTCGCTGGTGGTGAAGCCCAGCCCCGATCCGCTGCGCTCCGACCCGGTGGCGCACGTCAACAACGGCTGCGTCGGCTGCGGCCTGTGCGGCGAGGTCGCCGATGCCGCCGTGCTCTGCCCGTCCTTCTACCGTGCCGATATCGTTCAGAACGCGACCTGGTGGGATCGATTGAAGTGGCGTGTTCGATCCAAAGCGATTGGAGCGATGGCGGGTGCCTAGACCGCTGACCCTGTTGATCGGCGCGCTGGGCGGCGACGGCGGTGGCGTGCTGTGCGACTGGATCGTCTCCGCCGCGCAAAGCCAGGATCTCGGCGTGCAGGCGACGCAAATTCCCGGCGTCGCGCAACGCACCGGCGCCACGACCTATTATCTCGAGGTCATGCCGGCACGCGGCCAGCCGTCGTCGGTGCTGGCGCTCAATCCGGCAATCGGCGAGGTCGACGTGGCGCTGGCCACCGAGTTGCTCGAAGCCGGCCGCATGATCTTCAACGGCTTTGTAACGCCCGAGCGCACAACGCTGATTGCCTCGACCCACCGCGTCCTGGCGATCGGCGAGCGCATGGCGATGGCCGACGGCAGTTTCGATGTCGGCCGCCTGTTGCAGGCAGTGAAGGAACGCAGCAAGGCACAGATCCTGTTCGACATGGATCAGGCGGCCGAGGAGTCGGGAGGCGTCATCAACGCCGTACTGCTCGGCGCGCTCGCGGGCTCGGGCCGCTTGCCGATTCCCGATGCGGCATTCGAGGCGGCGATCCGCCACGCCGGGAAATCCGTCGACACCAATCTCGCGGCCTTCGCCTTTGGCCGCGGCCATGCGCGCGGCGAACTCGAACAGGCGGTGCGCGAGCATCGCAAGCGCCAGGCCGCCAGCCAGGGCGTCGAGGACCTGATCGCGCGCGCCCGCCGGACCTTCCCGGCCATCAGCCTGGACGTGGTGGAGGAAGGCATCCGCCGCCTGACCGCCTATCAGGACCGGGCCTACGCCACGATCTTCCTCGACCGCCTCGATGCCGTACAGGCGCTGGGCTCGCCCGAGTTGTTGCGCGAGACGGCGCGGCACCTGGCCGTGCGCATGTCGTTCGAGGACGTGATCCGCGTCGCCCAGGCCAAGACTTCGGCCGAACGTCTTGTTCGCGTGCGAGGCGAGGTTCGGGCGAAGGAGCACGAACCACTGGAGATCACCGAGCACTTCAAGCCCGGCATCGAGGAGATCGCCGCCATCCTGCCGCCCGGTATGGCGCGCCGCCTTGTCGGCTGGGCCGAACGAACCGGTCGGCTGGGCAAGGTCTATTTTTCCATGCATGTCCGCACGACGACGGTGTGGGGCTTTGCGCGACTGCGGTTCCTGGCATCGCTGCGCTGGTGGCGGCCACGCACTTTTCGCTTTGTCGAGGAGCAGGCTGAAATCGA
>CALDNT010000067.1 GCA_937915145.1 uncultured Reyranella sp. | reverse complement strand
AGTTGCTGCCCGGCATGTCGCGGCCGACACGGCGGATCTCGACCTGTTTGTCGCGGAAATAGTCGGCGGCGGCGAACACCTCGTCCATGGTGCCGACCTGCCAGGTGATCTGGTTGACGGTGATGTCCTTGGACACCGCATCGTCGCCGAAGATGGCGCCCAGCGACTTGTGGGCCAGCAGGAAAGCATGGTGATCGGAATTGTGGCTCATGAATATGATCCGCGGGTCCTGCAGCCGCTTCGCCATCTCCTCGCGGCCAGGCACCTTGGAAAAATCCCGCGTGTCGGTGACCCGGAAGCCGAGCAGCCGGGAATAGAAGTCCAGCCCCTTCTCCACATCGGCGACGTTGAAACCGAAATGCCCGAGCCGGCGGATCTTGAATGGCTGCGGGTAGCGCACGCCGCCGATGTCGTAGGTCGTCCTCTGGAGCGCGTCCATCGTTCCCTCTTACGTTCTTTTCCGTTTCGCCACTTCGAGTGTAAGCCCGGGCACTTCCGACGCCGCCTGTTCGACGGTGCCGCGGATGTGCTTCTCGATCAGCCCACAGGCGAGATCGACGTCGCGCGCCAGCACGGCGTCTCGGAGTTCGAGATGCTCATTCCTCCGTCGCGAGCGGGCGTGGATCATTGTCAACCAGTGGTAGCGCCGCGCCTGGTCGAACAGCTCGCTGCGGAAATGCAACGACCATGGCGAGGTGCAGGTCGCCACCAGCGCGTCGTGGAAGCGCTTGTGCCGCTTGCCCCATTCACGCTTGAGGCTGACGGGATCGTCTGGTGACGGCTTGCCGAGCTTCGACAGCAGGAAGTGCGAACTCACGATATCGGCCTCCCAGGCGTCGGTGCCGTGGCGGATCGCATCGGCCAGAGTGCGCGTCTCAAGATAGACCCGCAGTTCCGAGAGGTCGAGAAAGTCGGCCAGTGAGATCGGCGCCACCTGAAAGCCCCGGCCGGCTTCGGTGCGCGCCAGACCTTCCGACACCAGATGCGACAAGGCCTCGCGCAATGTCCCGACGCTGGTGTCGTAGCGTTGCCGAAGTTCGCCGAAGCGCAGCTTCTGGTCCGGCTTCAGCGCGCAGCACAGGATGTCCTCGCGCATCTTGCGCAGCACGTCGAAGGTCGCCGCATCCTCGCGGCTGACATCCTGGGGAGCGGTCGTGGCGACCATGCTCTCCCTGGCTCCGTCAAAAGGCATCATCAGTACCTTTGCCATGGTTGGCTCCTCAAACGCCCAGATAGGCTTCGCGAATATGCGGTTGCTTCAAGAGATCGCCGGGCAGCCCGGCCGCCACGATCCGTCCCTGCTCCAGGACATAGGCGCGATCGGCGACGCCCATGGCCTTTACCACATTCTGTTCGACAAGAAGCACGGCCGCACCGTCGTCGCGTACCTTGGCGATGATCTCGAACATGTCGTCGACGATGGTAGGAGCCAACCCCAGCGACGGCTCGTCGAACAGCACGATGCGCGGCGTAGCCATCAGCGCGCGGCCGATCGCCACCATCTGCTGCTGCCCACCCGACAGTTCGCCGGCCAGCTGAAACCGCTTGTCGCGCAGAATGGGGAACAGGCCATAGACACGCTCCAGCGACTGGTCGTGCGCCGCCCGCGCCGCCGGCAGGTAGCAGCCAAGTTCAAGATTCTCCTCGACCGACATCTTGACGAACAAGCGCCGCCCTTCCGGCACCAGGGCAATGCCATGGGCGCAGTAGTCATGCGGCTTGACCCGCGCCATATCGGCGCCGTCGAAGCGGAGTTCGCCCTGGCGGAAGCGCAGCAGGCCCGCGATGGCGTTGATCAAAGTCGTCTTGCCGGCGCCGTTGGGGCCGATCACCGACACGATCTCGCCCGCCCCGACCTCAAGCGAAACATCCCATACCGCGGGCGCATCGCCGTAGCCGATATGGAGGTGGCGCGCTTCAAGCAGCATAGGCTTTACCGAGATAGATGCTGATGACGCGTGGATCGCGCATCACGTCGCGCGGCGCGCCGAGCGCGAAGAGCTTACCCTCGTTCAGCACTGCGACCCTGTCGGAGAGTTCGACCACCGCCCGCATCAGGTGCTCGACGAAAACAATAGTGGCGCCCTGCGCGCGAATCGCCCGAACCAGCCTGATGGCATTGTCGATCTCGGCCGGATTGAGCCCCGACAGTACCTCGTCGAGCAGCAGCAGTTTGGGCCGCGCCGCGAGCGCCCGCGCCAGCTCAAGGAACTTGCGTTCGTGCAGGTTCAGTTCGGCCGGCAGCGCGGCCTCCTTGCCCGCCAGGCCAGTGAAGCCGATCCAGTGAACGGCTTCGTCACGCATCTCTGCCGCCGGACGAGCCGGCCCGCCGAAGGTCGCCGCCAGCGTGACGTTGTCGAGCACGGTCATGTTCGCAAACGGCCGCGGGATCTGATAGGTCCGCGCCACGCCGCGGCCGGCAATCTCGTGCGCCGGCAGGTGGCCGATCTGCACGCCGTCGACCGCGATGGTGCCGCTGGTCAATGGGAAATGGCCGGAAATGACGTTGATCAGCGTCGTCTTGCCCGACCCGTTCGGTCCGACAAGGCCGAGAATTTCGCCCTCGCGCACGTCGAGATCGACGCCATCCAGCGCCTGGAGGCCGCCGAATCGTTTGGTGACGGTGCGCGCTTCCAGGATGTTGCGCTGGCCGACCGGCTTGGTAGGCGCCAGCTCGACCGGCACCAGCTCGGCGGGCATCGCCGTAGCTGAGGCGCCGGCTCCGGCAACACGCTGGCGCCTCAGCCACTTCTGGACGGCCGGGACCACGCCATCCGGCAGCCAGAGGATGGCTATGATCAGGATTGCCCCGACAAGGGCCCGACCGATCATCGCCTCCCCGCCGCTGATGAAGGCGTACAGCAGGGCCGTAATGACGGTGGCGCCAACAGCCGGTCCGAACCAATGTCGCGAACCACCCAGGACGCTCATCAGCACGACGTAGAGCGGGACCGTGAGTTCAAAGGTGCCCCCGACGGTCAGGAAGCCGACATACATGGCGTGAATGCCGCCAACTGCGCCCGCGATTCCGGCCGAGAGCGCGAAGGCCACGATCTTGTAACGGAAGGTCGGCACGCCCTTGGCCTCCGCCACGTCCTCATCGTCATGGATGGCAAAGAGGCCCATGCCCAAACGCGAATGCGCCACCCACCACGCTATCGCCAGAGTCAGCACGCACATCGCGAAGCCCAGCACGTAAATGGTGCCGGTCTGCGAACTCATGATGGCGGGCATCGGTACCGAAATCATGAACACGCCGGCCCCGCCATCGATCGGTGTGTTGAGAATGATCGTGGCGATGACAAAGGTGACCGCGAGCGTCAGCAGCGCGAACAGCTCGCCGCGAAGGCGCCTCACGCGAAAGACGACGGCGCCGATGCCGATACCAAGCAGCGCCGCGAGCGCCGCGGCGGCAGGTATGGTCGCAAGGAACGGCACCTCGAACTTGGTGGTGAGCGTCGCCGTCGTGTACATGCCGACGCCGAAGAAAGCGGCGTGGCCAAGGCTGAAATAGCCCGCAAAGCCGCTCAGCAGCGCCCAGCTCGTGGACAGGGAGACCCAGAAGAACACAAGGTAGAAAAAGGATTCGTAGAAAGCCGGAAGGCCGGCTGTCGGCAGGATCGCGAAAACCGCGATGCCGAGTACTGCCGCCAGCTTGGGGAGACCGTTGGCGTTGGTCATAGCCAGTCCGGATCCCACAACAGGATGACGATCAGCACGGAGAACGACACGACCGGCGCCCAGGCCGGGCTCATCACCGCCATTGCAAGAGATTCGCTGGCCCCGATCGCCATCCCGGCGAACAGGGCACCCAACGGATTGCCGAGCCGGCCGATGATCACCACGGCAAAGACGACACCCAGCCATGCCCAGATCTGGGCCGGCGCCAGGGTGGCGATCAACGCGATGAAGGTGCCGGCGACACCGGCATAACCGGCGCTTATCCCCGACAGCAGGTAGGCAAGCTTCTTGTGATCGACGCCATAGGCGGCGGCGATATCGGCATCCTCGGCACTGGCGCGGAGCGCCTTGCCGACATAGGTCTTGCGCAGCCACAGCCAGGTGCCCCAGGCGAGCGCCCCGGCGACCAGACACAGCACCAGTTCGAGAACCGGTATGTAGAACGGGCCCGCCTTGATCGACAGCGTCGAATAGTGTGTCTCGAACCGGCGGTAGTCGGCGGTCCAGTAGAGTTGGATGACGACTTCAAGGATGACAGCGAAGCTGAAGGTGATCAGGAGCGAAGCGAGTTCGTTCACCTTGAATTTGTCGAATACCCAGTACTGGACGACACCAATCGCGACCATCGATGGCACGATCAACACGGCCGACCACCACGGCTCGACGTGGTAGGTCGTGCCGAGTTCGTAGGTCAGGTAGGCCGCCAGAAAAGCGAGCGCGAAATAGCTGAGATTGACCAGTCGCAGCAGGCCCCAGCTCAAGCTGAGGCCCAACGCCAGCAATCCATACATCCCACCGGCCAGGACGCCTGAAATCAGCGCCTGGCCGAGAAGCGTTGCACTGGGCATCAGCAGTTACGAGCCGATCAGCTTCACTCCGGGGGCCGCGTACTTGGTCGGCCAGACGACCTTCCATTCGCCACCCTGCACCTGCTTGATCAGCTGCTCCGCGTTGCCATGGTTGTAGAGGCCATCGAAGCGCAGGGTGCCGTAAATGGTGTCGACGGTGTTCTTCTTCAGGAAGGCAGCGATCGCCTTGTCCTCAAGACTCTTGGCGCCGTTCACTCCGGCTTCGAGGATCTGCCACTCCGAGATCATGCCGGCCGCCTGGGCATCGATGATGGCGTAAGGCAGGTTGGCCTTGGTCGCGCGCTCCTTGTAGGCCGCCGCCTGGCGCGCGACGCCCGGACGGCTCATGAACGGCTCGGCCGGCTCGAGGAAGGTCGAGCACAGCGCGTTCTTGCCGTCGGGCGACAAGGCCAGCGGGCCCGGCGCCGGATAGAGATGGAAGCTGTTCTTGGGGGTGTAATCGAGCTTGCGCAGTGCCTCGAGGAGCTGGTTGCTCTCCAGGCCCAGCGAGCCGACCCACAGGAAGTCAGCGTTGGCCTCCTTCACGCGGGCAGCGATGGCGCCGAAGTCGCGATTGCCGGATTCGTACTCAAGATAAAGGACGACATTGACCCCGCGCTTCCCCGATTCTTCTCGCATGCCCTGCGCCATGAATTGAGCCGACGGGAATTTGCTGGTGAGAATAACGATGGTCTTGGGTGGTGTCGGCAGGCTAGCCATCGCATCGAGAATCACATTTGGATAGGTCTTTTGCGGCTCTGGCCCGAACGGCGTGGCTGGAAACGCCATGTCATATGTCTGCATCTTGGGGATGCCCATGCTGCTCTGGATGATGACCTTGCCATAGCGCTGGGCAACGCCCATCGCCGCCAGGATCGGCGCGGTCGCATAGGGCCCCTGGATCAGGTCGACCTTGTCGACGGTGATCAGCTTCTCATAGAGGCTGCGCGCCACTTCCGGCTTGGATTGATCGTCGAGCAGGACATATTCGACCGGCCGGCCGAGGAAGCCGTTCCGGCCGTTGATCTCTTCCACCATGATCTCCGCGGCGATCTTGTGGATCACCGCGGTCTGGGCGAGGAAGCCGGTCAGCGACAACGTGCCGCCGACCCGCACGGGTTTGCCCGAGGGCGCTGCGCGCAGAATGGCCGGCGCTCCCAACGCTGCCGTCGCCCCAACCATGCCAGCCAAAACGCGGCGGCGAGGCCACGCGCTCATCCGATCGATCATTGTTTCCTCCTTTCGACGCGTTGCGTCCGGTCGCGTCGTTGGCCGGATCGTGGCGCAAGGTTCGCGGCCTGTAAATGAATTTTCGAAACTTTCAGGACTTTTGAATATCCGGTCCGACTGGAGATATCGGTTTCACCGAGGTAACACCGGACGCTGCGCAAAATTCATCCTATTCTTCACGCAGATCGAGCAGTCGAAGCAACGGAGAACTCCCAATGAAGAGCTACAAGGTCGTCGAATTCGGCAAACCGCTGCAGAAGGTCGAGGAATCCAATCCGCTGCCGCAGGGCACCGAGGTCCTGGTGCGCGTCACCGCCGCCGGCGTATGTCACAGCGACGTCCATCTGTGGGAAGGCTTCTTCGACATGGGCGGCGGCAACAAGGTTTCCACCCAGAAAACCATGAATCCGCCGCGCACGATGGGCCACGAGATCGTGGGTGATGTCATTGCCGTCGGACCCGACGCAAAGGGCGCCAAGGTCGGCGACAAGGCCGTGGTCTATCCCTGGATCGGCTGCGGCAAGTGTTGGTACTGCGAGGGCGGCATCGAGCATCTCTGCCCGACCCCGCGGGCGCTCGGCGTCAACAACGATGGCGGCTATGCCGACCACGTGCTGGTGCCGCACGCCAGGTACCTCTACCCTTACGGCGATATTCCGGTCGAACTCGCCTGCCTCTATGCCTGCTCGGGCATCACCGCCTTTGGCGCGGTCAAGAAGGCGGTCGGCCAGGACGGCGGCAAACCGATCCTGGTGATCGGCGCCGGCGGCGTCGGTCTGATGGGGGTGCGTTTCGCCAAGTCGGTGCTGGGACGCGAGCCGATCGTGGCCGACATCGACGAGAACAAGCGCAAGCTCGCGCTCGAAAACGGCGCGGTGGCCGCGATCGATCCGCGCGACAAGGATGCGCGCAAGATCGTCCAGGAGCTGACTGGCGGCACCGGTGTCGGTGCTGCGATCGATTTCGTCGGCGCCGAAAGTACTGCCCAGTTCGGACTGCGCGCGCTGGCTCGCGGCGGGCGGCTGGTCATCGTCGGTCTCTTCGGCGGCAATTTCTCGATCCCGCTGCCGATGTTCGCCTTCACCGGTTGCCAGATCGTGGGCTCCGTCACCGGCAGCCCGGCCGAGATGAAGGAGATGATGGATCTCGTCACCTCGGGCAAGGTGACTCCGGTGCCCACGGTCAAGCGCAAGCTCGACGAGGCCGACGCGACCCTGCAGGAACTGCGCAAGGGCCTGATCATGGGGCGGGCTGTCCTGGTTCCGTGAGCCAGGCGGCGCGCGCCCTCGCCTACGCATTCGAGTCCGGAGCGCTTACGGCCAAGCCGGCGTTCTTCCTGCGGGCCGAGGCCCTTCCGTTCAGGAACATCGATGCCGAGCAGTCGTTCCGGCCTGACCATCTGCGCCTGAAGCAGATGGGCTGGTCGGTCGTGCCACGCCTGGAGGGCAACACCTACGAGCAAGGCCTTGTGTTGCTGACCAAGCACAAGGAGGAGAATTTCGCCAACATCGCGCGCGGCTGGGCGTTGCTGTCGGCTGGTGGCCGACTGATTTGCGCCGGCGCCAACGACGATGGCGCGGCAAGCCTCGAGAAGCATACCGGTAACGCCTTCGGCCTCACCGACAAGATGTCCAAGTTCCATTGCCGGGTCTTCTGGTTCGACAAGGGCGAGCGCACGCCACCCGACTACTGGCGCGGTCTTGCCGGGTTGCGGCCGGCCGGCACTTGGCCTTGGTTCAGCCAGCCGGGCATTTTCAGCTGGGATCGCGTCGATGACGGCTCGGCGCTGCTCGCCAGGCATCTACCCAACGACATCGCCGGATCGGTCGCCGATTTCGGCTGCGGCTGGGGTTACCTCTCGAACCACCTCCTCGCCCATTGCCGCGGTATCACGCGCCTGGACATGATCGACGCCGAGCATCGCGCCATCGAGGCCGTCCGGACGAACATTCCCGATCCGCGCGCAACGGCCCATTGGCTGGACGTGATCGCCGAAGCTGCGCCCACGACCTACGATGCCATCGTCTGCAACCCGCCCTTCCATGCCGGACGTGCCGCCCAGCCGGCACTTGGCCAGGGCTTCATCGAGGCAGCGGCCCGCGCGCTCCGTCCCGATGGCAGATTCTATATGGTGGCCAATCGCGGCCTGCCCTATGAGCCGATGCTTAAGATGCACTTCGCCAGCTGCGAGGCGCTGGCCGACA
>CALDNT010000066.1 GCA_937915145.1 uncultured Reyranella sp. | reverse complement strand
GGCGCGGTATCCGGCCAGCGGGCCTTCTATGAACCCACGGGCCATCTCACCAACGGTTCGTTCGTGCGGGCCTTTGCTGAGAAATTCTCTTCCGACATCGTGGAGACGACGGTCGCTGTCGTGGGGCCACACGAGATCGAGACCTGGCTGAAACCCTCGCAAAGAACGTTGATCAAGATCGATGTCGAGGGCTTCGAGCCGCAGTTGCTGGAGGTCCTGGCGTCGCTGATCGAGCGTTACCGTCCAGATCTCCTGATCGAGGTGTTGCCCGATACGGTCGAGGCGCTCAACGTCCATCGCGCCTTGGCAGGTTACGAGCGCTTTCTCATCGCCGGCGGCGGTCCGCAGAAATCCGATGCGCTCTATTTCTCCCAGCAGTATTTCGATTGGCTGCTGACGTGGCCTCGCACATGATACTATCAAGCCATGCCAGACGGTGATCCAGGCGCGAGAGCTCGACCGGTCCGCGATACCACCCCGGTCGATGGGCGGCTGCTGCGCAGCGAGCGCACCAGGCAGGCCATCATCAAGGCCTATCTCGATCTCGTTCGCGAGGATCTCCAGATGCCGGTGGCGGCGGCTGTCGCCAGGCGCGCCGGTTGTTCCGTACGGTCGGTATTTGAACGGTTCACCGACATGGGACAATTGGGCCTGGCCGCGATTGACCATGTCGTCGGTCTTGGTCTGTCGACGCCCGTCGGCGACATGGCGGAGGCTGATCGGCACTCAAGGCTGAATTTTCAGATAAGAACACGGGCACGGAACTGCGAGACGTGGTTGCCGTTCTGGCGCGTGCTTGTACGCCACCAGAACACTTCGGAAAAAGTGGCGACCCGAATCGACTACGTGCGGGGCTTCACGCGACGGCGCCTGCAGTTGATGTATCGGCCCGAGCTTGCCGTCCTGTCGGAACCGGATCGCGAAAACATCCTGATTGCCCTCGAAGCCGTGACCGACTTCGAGGCCTGGGGGCGGATGCGCGAGCACTACGGGCTGTCGTTCGAGGAAGCCTGTGCCGCGTGGCGCAGCACGATCGACAGGCTGCTGCCGCCTACTCCTTCCGATCGCTAGTGGCGGCCGATCTCTAGTGCGGGCTGGTTTCCGGCGCCAATCCGGCCCCCGCCGATCGGCGGGAGCCGGGCCGTGATGCAAATGCCGCCTAGCTCTTGGCCGCGACCTTGTCCTGGGTCCTGAGGTCGAAATCGCTGGCGTCGTGGCGTTCGTGCAGCTGGCTCTTCGGATCGCCCTGCAGGCGGTTGACGATGCGCCCGCGCTTGACCGCCGGGCGCGCGCCGATGAGGTCGGCCCAGCGCTGGACGTTCTTGTAGTCCTCGACCGCGAGGAATTCGCCCGCCCCGTAGAGCAGTCCCTTGGCGAGGCCGCCGTACCACGGCCACACCGCGATATCGGCGATGGTGTAGTCGTCACCGGCGAGATACCGGCTCTCGGCCAGCCGTCTGTCGAGGACATCGAGCTGGCGCTTGGCTTCCATTGCGAAGCGGTCGATGGCGTATTCGATCTTGGATGGCGCGTAGGCATAGAAGTGGCCGAAGCCGCCACCCAGGTAGGGCGCGCTGCCCATCTGCCAGAACAGCCACGACAGGCATTCGGCGCGCGCGGCGCCGTCTTTCGGCAACAGCACGCCGAACTTCTCCGCCAGGTAGAGCAGCATCGCGCCCGACTCGAAGATGCGGATCGGCGAAGGGCCGCTGCGGTCGACCAGGGCCGGGATCTTGGAATTGGGGTTCGCCGCCACGAAACCGCTGCCGAACTGGTCGCCTTCGCCGATCCTGATCAGCCAGGCATCGTACTCCGCGCCCTTGTGTCCGAGCGCCAGCAACTCCTCGAGCATGATGGTGATCTTCTGGCCGTTGGGCGTTCCCAGCGAATAGAGCTGCAGGGGATGAGCGCCCACCGGCAATTCCTTGTCGTGGGTGGGGCCGGCGATCGGGCGGTTGATGTTGGCGAAGCGCCCGCCGTTGGCCTTGTTCCAGGCCCAGACCGTGGGCGGCGTGTAGTCGGATGCGTTACTCATTCAAAAAGTCCTCTTTCGGTGCCTCGTTATGGCAGCCATTCTATCCTGCTTTTCGGATGTCGGTCTTGCCGATCCCGTAGAAGGCCGCGCAGGTGTCGCCCAGGATCAGATCCTTCTCGCGCGCCGTCAGGAACGGGCAGTACCGCCTCACATAGTCGAGCGACTGCTTGTATGTGCAGAACCGTTCGACGTTGGGCATGTCGGAGCCCCAGACCAGCCGGTCCGCGCCGAGCTGATCGCGCAGGTCGGAAATCAGCGCCTGCGCCTCGGGGTAGGGGTAGTCCCAGACGCCGCCGTAGGTGATCGGAAACACCACCTCCAGCACCAGCGGCTGGTGGCGATAGACACGCAGCAGCTCCTCGGGGAATTCATAGCGGCCATTCCTGGCGAAGAACGCGACCGGCGGACTCATCGCCAGGTGGACGCGCAAGGCCGGATGCCGCGCCAGCACGCGGCCGAAGGCGGCGATGTGCGCCATGTAGCCTGCCGCGTCGTAGCCCGGACCCGAGCTGAACTCGATGCACAGCACGATGCCCCGTCGCGCGATCCTGTCCCAGAACGGTTCCATCTCGGGCGCATCGAGCGGCCAAGGCCAGCCGTGGCGGCTGAGCGAATCGACGTTGAAGTAGATGCCGCGCAGCCCCAGCACGTCGAAGGCACGGTCGATCTCGGCAAGTTGCTCGGGCTGTCCCGCCATCGCCTCGTCGACATGCATCAGGCCGGTCATGCGCGCGGGATACTGCCGCCCGGCGAAGGCGTTCATCTCGGTCATCGCGCCGTAGCCGCCGCCTGCCTGCAGCAGGCAGTGATCGACGCCGGCGTTCATCATCTGGGCCAGCATCAGTTCCGGCGGCGCCGTCATCTCCTGCATGCCGACGGGCATGTACTGGATGGCGTGGTCCTCGCCGTCATGCGTGAATTCGAGCTGCCCGAAGCGGCCGACGCGGAAATCGACGTCGGCAAGGCCGCTCCATCCTTCGTCGCCGGCGCGGAACAGCGCCGCGGTGTCGGCGCGCGCGCCGTCGCGGATCCGGAAGGTCGGCGCGACCGTGCGGGTGACGACCCGCTGCAGGTAGCGCTTGTGGACCTCGCGCGTCGGATGTCCGCAGGCGCCGATCCAGTGCGTGAACACATGGGCGTGGCAATCGACGATCATGTTTGTCTCCCCGGCTCGATCTTCTCACTCCCGACCGGGGCCGTCGACCGAGGCCGCCAGCTCGCCCGTTGCGACGTCCGGCAACCGGAGCCGACGCTAGAATTCGAAACGCCAGGACAGGGCACTGCCGACGATGAACTGGTTGCGCGAGCCGCCGGGCCCCGTGACGATCGGTGAATTGCCGGCAACGTCGGCCAGGTAGTTGTAGCTGCCGAAGGCCACGAAGGTGAGGCTGTCGCTCACCCGCCACACGCCGCTTGCGCCCGCGCCTACGCTGCGCAGCCCGGCGCCGGGATAGTACTGGGCATAGCCGGAGCCGATCGACTGGGAGGCGTTCACCCCGAAGTAGGCCTGGTTGTAGGTGCCGTCGGTCACCGAAAGCCGCGGCCCGGCCGACAGGAAGACGGTGGGGCTCAGCCGCACCTTGCCGTCGAGCAGGGCGTCGAAGATGAGCCCGTTGCTGCCGCCCAGTCCGCGCCGCAACTCGACCCTGGCGGTGAGGTAGCGCTGGTCGTAGCGCAGGAAGCCGCCGCCTTCGACCGTGAAGGGCACGTTTCCCATGCCGTACAGGTAACCGCCGTCGCCGGCGTTGCGCGGGAAGCGATAGCGCAGGATCGGGCCCGCCTTGAAGCCGTCGAGGTCGAGAAGCGTCGCGCCGACGCCATCGCGCGCCGAGATGAAGAACTTGTCGCGCTGATAGCGCAGGTCGATGTTGGGAACCGGCAGGACGCGGTAGTTGGCCGAGCCCTCGAACCACGGCGCGACGACGACGCCGGGGCCGATGGAAAACGTCCAGTCCTTGGGCGGCGGGCCGGCGGGTTCGCTGCCGATGGTCGCCGGCTGGGCGATCGCGGTCGCGCTCGCTGCAATGCAGAGCGCAAGACATAGAGTAATGCTGCGATGAAGAACCACTTCGCGAACTCCTCGTTCCGATGGGTGTTGCCCGGATGAAGGGCTGGAAAGCCCCCCGCCGCCGCCTAGTTGAGATGCCAGAGCGAGGCGTTGAGCAGGGCGGCGAAGCCGACCCATGCCAGGTAGGGGATGAACAGCAGACCGGCCGCTCGATCGATCCGCCAGAAGACGACGCCGGTGGTTGCGATGGCGGCAAAGAGAACGACGATCTCGACCAGCGCCAACCCGATCCGCTGGAACCCGAAGAACAGGATCGACCAGGCGAGGTTGAGAACGAGCTGGACGGCAAAAAGCGACAGGGCCTGCCGCGCACCGCTCCATCCGAGGCGGCGCCACACCCGCCACGCCGCCACGGACATGGCGATGTAGAGCGCTGTCCAGACCGGCCCGAAGATCCAGTCCGGCGGATTGAAGGGCGGCTTGTGCAGGTGCTGGTACCAGGTGCCGACGCTGGTGGATGTTGCCGCGCCGCCGATCGCGCCGACCGCCAGGCATAGGGCGACGAAGCAGGCCAACGCGACCGCCTGTCGCCCGACACTCGGCTGGAAAGAAGTATTCATGGCCTGCATCAGGACGGACGCTTGCGCAGCACGAGTTCGACCCTGCCGAGGCGTACGCCCCATTTCCCGACGGTGGCGCGGTTGAGCAGGCTCCCGTCCGAACGCAGCGCCAGGAGGTCGGCGAAGTCGACGGTCCAGCCGCCGAGCTTCACGGAGTATTCCAGCCGCACGCGCCCGTCCTCGGTCCAGGCGCGCGCCTCGCCGACCACATCCTCGCGGGTTCCCGTGAAGCTGCCCGGCCCCTGGCGCTGCAATCGCCAGGTCTTGCGATCCTTCTCGCCGTCGGCGTAGTCGAAATCCTCGACCAGGGTGAGTTCCCTGCCGTCCCAGAAGCCCGCGATGACGACCTGGAACCGCCGCTCCGTCCCGGTCCAGCTGTTCGTGAAAACGCCTTCGCCTTCCACTGTGCCGGCGAAGAAATCCTCCATGACCAGCGGCGGGTCGGCCGGTCGAACGGCAATGCGCGGCGGCGAGGCGCACCCATCGAGCAGAAAGAGTACCGATGCCAGCGCCATGCTATGGCGCAGGTGTCGCAGTGAATTGCCCATGATGAACATACGCGCCGATCACCGGGCCGGATCACGACCGGCTCGCCGTCACCGCGCGATCGGAGGGGCGAACGCGCGCGGAACCGTCAGCTGTTGCGGCCTCGCCGGAAGATCAGGGCAACGACGACCCCGCCCAGCACGGAGGCCAGCACCATGATCGCGAAGAGGCCGGCCGCCGCCCACAGAGCATAGGCCGCCACCTTGGCCCCGGCCTCCTCGTACTTCTTGTTCACGGTCGCGCGCAGGTCGCCGACCTGCTCGGCAATCTCGTCCCGCAGCGCCTTCAGCTCGGCCGGAAGCGGCACTTTTGCGCGGGCGCGCTCGATGGCGGAATCCTTGGCCTTGTCGAGCACATCCCTAGCCGGTGAAGGCTGCGGCTGGGCCTGCGCCTGCTGGTTGGTGGCGGGCCCTGGCTCGAAGCTTTGCCGATCCACCAATCCGGCGGCGGCGCTCCCCGCCACCACGACGGCAAGAACGAAGACCAGCGACGGGACAAGTCTGGACATGGCGCAACCTCATCGATCCGGCCCGAACATAGCATGACGGGCCGCGGAACGTCCCGCCGCGAGGCGGGGTTCACCGGCCCTCGGCAAGAGATCGTGAACTTGTCCACAGCAATGCC
The DNA here is from genome assembly GCA_937915145.1 of uncultured Reyranella sp. Taxonomy (GTDB): domain Bacteria; phylum Pseudomonadota; class Alphaproteobacteria; order Reyranellales; family Reyranellaceae; genus Reyranella. The sequence goes on along the minus strand of CALDNT010000066.1, from coordinate 13,991 downwards.
GGGCGGCCGTCGACTGTTCGACACCGGAGCGGATCAACGTGGCGGGACCATCTTCACAAGGGTGTCGTCGGCCGCGGCGGGCGGTTTGCGAAACCGCAGCCGGACACGGGTACCGCCCTCGGCGATGCGGAGTATCTCGACGCTTCCGCCAAGCTGCGCAGCAAGGCCCCGCATCAAGGTGATGCCAAGTCCTGGCCCTTCCTTCAAGGCGGTTTGTGAATCGTCAAACCCCACGCCGTTGTCGTCGATCGTGACCACGATGTTGTCGCTGACCTCTGCCGCGGCGATGCGGATCTCCGGGGTGGTGGAATCGGGAAAGGCATGATCGAAGGCATTCGAGACCGCCTCGGTGACGATCAATCCGATGGGTATGGCGGTATCCGGCCCAACCGGGATCACCAGCCGCTGCACGCTGCGCCGAACGGCCGGGCCGTCCCGTTTACCACGCCTGGCGGACAGGTGATCGACCAGGTCAGAGATGTAAGCCTGAAAATCGACCGACGACCAGTCTGACCGCTCATAGAGATGCTGATGCAGGATCGACAATGCCAGAACCCTGTTCTGTGCGGCGCCGAACAGCCGCAGGATGCGCGGCGATCGGATCTTGTCGGCTTGCAGGTTGAGCAGGCTCAGGATCATCTGCAGGTTGTTTTTAACCCGATGATGGATCTCGCGCAGCATGTGCTCGCGCTGGTCGAGGCTCGCCCGAAGGTCGACCTCGCGCTGGCTGATCGCGGCGCCCAAAGCGAAGACGTCCCGTGCCAGGGTGTCCATCTCCGGCGTCGTCGGCCCGGAGGGCCGGGGTGGCGTCAGGTTGCCTCGGGCGATAGCTGCCGCCGCCGCCTGGATCGGCCTCAGAGGGCGCAAACACCAGCGCTCGGCAGCGATCCACAACGCGCCGAGACCGATCAACGACGACAGCAGGATCATGCCGATATCGGTCCATAATCCAAGCCTGGCCCCGTCGAAGGCGGCATGCACGGAGGACGTCGATACCGATCCGGGCATCGATGAAGCCAGGATGAATTTCTGCCAGGCATCGGCTGTCGCAAGCGCAACCGCGGGCACCAGCGCGAAGGCCAACACCACGAGAAGCCTGGCTTTCAGTGACAGGTTTCTCACGCGTCGGCGCCCGGCGCCTGACTCAAACCGCCACAGAATTCAGGGCCTGGGCCATCGCCGCCTTCAACATGTCCGGGCTGAAAGGCTTGGTGATGATGAAGGCTGGCTCCAGGCCGTGTCCGGTCAGCAGTCGCTCGGGAAACCCGGTGACGAAGATGACGGGAGCATCGACCGCTTTCAAAATCTCACGCACGGCGGCGATACCACTGTCGCCACCGCGGAGCTGGATGTCGGCGAGCACGAGATGGGGAAGGTGCTTTCTGGCAAGATCGATGGCGGCTTGCTCGGTCGGAGCGATCCCGACGACTTGATGGCCGGCGTTGCGAACGATCTTGGCAACGTCGAGGGCGATGATGGCCTCATCTTCGATGACGAGCACACGCACCGAGGCGACCCGCTCCAACTCGTCGCGCGCCCGGCCAAGGTCGGTTTCAGCGTCAGCTGCACTAATTCCCAGAATGCGCGCCGCCTCGCCGATTGAAAAACCTTCGAGTACCGTGAGCAGCAGGACCTGGCGTTGGCGCTGCGGAATGTCGGTCAGATGGGTCTTGAGTCGCTCCGGAGTATCGGCCGCCGCACGCGGGTTGATCGGGTCCAGGGTGCCGAACGGCTGTTGAACCTTGTGAAAGACGGTGAAGATGCCGGCCTTCGTGGTGGCTTCTGCGCCCAGGAGATTCGGCTGCTGCAGCAGAACCTCTACGCACAGACGGACCCACTGGTCGCCGTGCTGCTGGCTGCCTGTCAGCGCGCGGGCATAACGGCGCAAATACGGCAATGTCGCCGCCGCTTCCTCCTTCAAACCGTTCATGTCTGTCCTTTCATCGGCGCGTCGATGCGAATATGCCCCGGCCGAACGTGCACCTTGTCGGCGTCAGGGGTCGAACTGTCTGCGGCGTGCGTTGGAAGAATTCCCGACAACGCATTGAAAAGACTTCTGCACCATAGGCTTCGGGCTGCGACGGGGCCACTGCGAACCCTTACCGGCGTCGGATGACGTGGACGAGGGAACTGGCCAGAAACAGCAGGAGGAAAACGACGAAGCAGATCTGAGCGAAGCCTACGGCGGCCGACGCGACGCCGCCAAAGCCAAATACCGCGGCGATAAGTGCAATGATCAGGAACGTAAGCGCCCAGTTTAGCATGCGACAGACCTCGAATGACCTGGGAAGTGAACGCGCTGGCCACCGGATGGTTCCCGAGGTCGCAGGCGGCGCGGCGAGAAAAGGGCCCGCCTGCGCGAGCCCATTTGTTCGGATCCGGGGTGACGGCCCTTAAGGGGTCGTGGTCTGCGGGCTGATGATTCGCCCGTTTCGATCGATCCGGTTGCCTTGCGCATCGTAGCGGAAGCCGAATTCGTCGCGGAAGGCGTACTGGCCTGTGGTGGCCGGACGGGGCTCGACATATGACGGCGCGGGCTGGTAACTCGGCGCCGCATACGAGGCTTGGGGCATTACGCGATAGCCGTTGGCATCGACACGATACCCTTGGGAGTCGACCCAAATGCCGTATTGATCGTGACGATACGGCGGAGTGGCCGGTTCAGCGGATTCCGCACGATAGTGGCGGGCATCGATTTCGCGGCCAACACAGCGGTCGTAGCGGTCCGTTCGTGGCTGCAGACCGTAGGAGTAACAGGCATCCTGGGCGTCCTTGGTGAGGTTGACCTCGGCATAGTCGTGGCTCACCCGGCCACCTGAACGGGCGGTACGTTCACGCGATACGCAGCGGTCGAAACCGATGGTTGCGGGCGTGAATCCGTAGTCGGCGCAGGCCCGTTCCGAGGTCGGATAGGCGGCGCCGTAAGCCGACGGAGCAGACGCCGGAGTGGAATAGCGAGAGGCGCTCTGCTGATTGGGGCTCTGGCATGCTGCGGCGAGCAGGCCGGCCGATATTGCCGTGAAAACTCGGATGTTCATGCGGAGGCTCCCTGTAACTGGTTCCAAGAGTGAACGTCGACGAGCCCGGGAGGTTGCATGTCCGGCCTGAATGGGCGGGGTGATAGCCGCCGTTTGTGGTCGTGACCCTCCGGCGAGGCGCAGGCTTGCACCGGAGAGGCATGGAACTCGGCCGATTGATCGCCATATGCTGAAAGTGGAGGAGTGACATCGAATGGCAGCGCCGTCTCCCGGTGCAATGCACCCGTCGTTCAAGAACGATCTGGTGGCGTTGCTGCCCGACCTGCGCGCGTTCAGCCGTTTCTTGTGCCGTGAGCGCATCGCGGCCGACGAACTGGTGCAAAACACTGTCGTGGTGGCTCTTTCCAAGCACGCCCAGTTCGAGCTCGGCACCAACCTCAAGGCTTGGCTATTCGCGATCGTACGCTCGCAGTTCTACTCCGGCCTACGCTCGGCGCGTCGGCGCACCGCGATCGTCGAGGCGGGCGAGACGGAAAATGCCCCTGGCGTCGACCGCGCCGACCGGTCGTCGGACCTGATTGATTTCTCCAGGGCTCTGTGGCGTCTGAGTGCGGAATACCGCGAGGCATTGATGCTGGTCGGTGCCTGCGGCTTCTCCTATCAGGAGGCCGCAACGGTTTGCGGATGCGGGCTTGGCACGATGAAGGCGCGGGTTTCCCGGGCGCGACGCCAGATCGCCGAAGCCCTGGCCTGATTGCCTGAAACGCATGCAGCGTTGGACGTATTATGCAATTGTTTCAGCAGGATATGCGGGCGCCCGGGATTGTTTTCGCTGGCCGGCAACCAAATCGGCTCAGCCGGTGTTTATCCAGTAGAAACACCAGCCAACCGCAATCCGGAGAAGCGCATGTCCGTTGCCCAAACGATGACTGGCGACTTCCACGCCGATCTCAAGACCGTTCTGCCGCGCTTGCGTATCTATGCCCTGTCGTTGGCCCGCGATCGCGATCGTGCCGACGACCTGGTTCAGGAGACCGTCGTGAAAGCGCTGGCAGGGCAAAAATCCTTCCGCCCCGGCACCAATTTTGGAGCCTGGCTCTTTCGCATTCAGCGCAACGCATTCGTCTCGGGGCTGCGCCGCACCCGCCCGACGGTGTGTCTGGACGACGATATCTCGAACACGCTGTCGCATCCGCCACGCCAGGAGAACGGCCTGATCATGCGGGAGTTCATGAATGCCTTCCGCCAGCTCGCCAGCGGCCAACGCGAGGCGCTGCTGCTCGCTGTGCTCGAAGGTCATTCATATCTCCAGATTGCCGAGCATTGCGGCGTGTCCGTCGGCACGATCAAGAGCCGGATCTCGCGCGCCCGGGCCTCGCTTGAGGCGTTGCTTGTCGGTGACGGTGGTAATCGCGAGCTTTCAGCTGGCGGTCTCGGAAAGCGTGCCGCTGCGGCCGATCTCGCCGAAGCGTCGCCTGCCAATCTCCCACCGGCTGTTCCGTCGACGCCGGTCCTGTGATATTCGACTTCGGGTTCGGGCGACGTTGGGTCGTCGCCTCGATCCGATGCTTGGTAGCAATGAGACAAGCTGGTGCCCAGGTGTCATGCAATCGGTTTTAGGGACGTTGATCGTGGCTAAGGAAGGTCCTCCACCAGTCGTCAACAAGGATGAGGCCGCCACACGCAAGCATGCGCCGCAAGTGGCGCAGCCGTTTGATCATTGGTTGCACAAGCAGCTTCATGAAATGTACGACGCCGTCGCCAAGGAACCGTTGCCCGACGATATCCTGAGGCTGATCGACGACGACGCGGCAACCGACCGGAAGCCGACATCGGGAGACGATAAGGCTCGCGAAGAAAAGTGAAAACTTGACGGGCAGCGTTATGGATTGCCGGCCAGCAGGGTGATGATTCCGCTCGCTCCCAACGTCATGCCCAGCAGCGTCGCGCCGGCCCGGACCGCGAGATCCGGAGTCCAGTAGACCACGCCAATACAAGCTGTTGCGAGCAGAAGCAGGCCGACGCCTAGCGTTGCAGCGTCGAAGACGCCGCCGCTGGCCTGCCGCATCGTCGTCGAGGGAAGTCGGGGGCGAGAGACGCCGGTCTTGTCGGCCATGTCATGCTCCACGCAATCGATTTTTCATCACTGGGTCTCCAACGACGCAGCGTCCGTTTGGTTGCGTCGTGCCGCTCCCGAATTGGCCTGCCCCGAGGGTTGCTGCGCGCGGCCGATTTCTGTCCATCCCGGGAACTGCGTCTCTCGCGAGGCGTTAACCTGGGACGCGCATGTTGCTTGGCCGTCCGACCTCTCAGATGGAGCGCCATCATGATCGCAATGATCCTGCTCTCGACCGGCGTCACCGCCGGCGCCGTGATCCTGGCTCTCCTGCTGCTTGTTCAAGGGCACGCCTGAATGCCCCAACGGCGATTCCCGGATGGCAGGGAACTCTTTGGGCCGCGTGGCGTTGACCCTGCACGGATCATTCAGGAGGCATTCATGTCGGCGATCAAGTTCATGGTAATGGCAGCAATTCTGGTCGGCGCGACGGCCTGTGGCGACACTTGGGGTAAACGCGCGGTGACCGGTGGCGCGATCGGTGCTGGCGGCGGTGCCGCTGTCGGCGCCGTGACGGGCGTCGGCGTTCTGCCGGGCGCGCTTATCGGCGGTGCCGTTGGCGCCGGCGTCGGCGCGGCGACCACGCCGGAGTAACACAACAACTGGGTTTGCCGCTGCCGGCTCGAGTTCGGCCGGCTCAAGTTCGAAAGGGCGCCGCCCGGCTGAAAGGCCGGCGGCGCTGTCTTTCTGCCTCGTCGCAGTCCAACCAGGGGAATTCCATGCGAAAATTTGCTCTCATGTCTCTCGCTGCCATCCTCGGGCTCGCCATGCCGTTTGCCGCGTCCCATGCCCAGGCGCCAACCACGGCCTCGAAGGTCGCCGATGAAGCGGCAGAGGCGTGGGCCAAGATCAAGGGCGCCTGGACACAGTCCAAGGGCGCCGTGAAGGAGCAGTGGGGCAAGCTCACCGATGACGACATCGTCGAGGTGGACGGCCGCCGCGACCAGCTTGTCGGCAAGATCCAGACCCGCTACGGCGTCAGTCACGAGGAAGCAGAGCGCCAGGTCAGCCGCTGGGAAGTAAATCACCGTTAGCCGCGGCGCTTTGCAGTCCGCGATGTCGGTGGACTTGCCTTCCGGCAAGGCGCACAAGTCGCATGTTGCACTGCGTACCGAGCTTGGCGTTTCCCGAGGGCTTTTAGTCGTTGGGTCGGGGGCTGTAATACTCAAACCAAATCCTTTCGCAGGCATCCAGGACGGACACACGCTGGCCGAGGCCATAGTGGATACCATCCGCGAGCCGTTGCTGGTGCTCGACAAGGGCCTGTGCGTCGTGGCTGCAAACCGGTCATTCTATCGCGCCTTCGGGCTCGACCGGTTGGAGGTCGAAGGCCATCCGATCTACGATTTGGGTGGTGGGCAATGGGACATTCCCGAGCTGAGAACGCTGCTGGAGACGATCCTGCCGCAGCACGCCGTGATGGACGCCTATGAAGTGGAGTGGGTTTTTTCCGGGATCGGCCGACGCTCCATGCTCCTGAACGCCCGCACGGTATTCGGTGCGGGAGACGCCAGTACTCTTAATTCTTCTGGCGATCGACGATGTCACGGAGCGGCGCGCCGCCGAACGCAAGGCGGCGGATCTGTTGCGGGAAAAAGAAACGTTGTTGCAGGAAGTACCTCACCGCGTTTCGAACAGCCTCCAGATCATCGCCAGTATTCTTTCTCTCAAGGCTCAGACGGTGCAGTCGGAAGAGATCCGACTGCATCTCCAGGACGCCCATCGACGGGTGTTGTCGGTGGCGGCGGTGCAGCGGCAGCTGCAGATTTCGCAGGATCTCGAGCGAATTGACATGGGTCCCTATCTGACCCGGTTGTGCGAGGCCTTGGCGGCTTCGATGATCGGCGAGAGCCGCCCCATCGCGCTCGAGGTCAAGGGCAGCGGCGGCACCGCGACGTCGACGGCGGCGGTAAGCATCGGCCTGATAGTCACGGAGCTGGTGATCAACGCACTCAAGCACGCCTTCATCGATGGCAGAACCGGCGGACGGATCGTCGTTGCCTACAGCACCGGTCCAGCGGCCTGGCGCATTGTGGTTTCGGACGATGGGGTCGGCTTGCCGGACCAGGCGACGCCGGGACTGGGGACCAGCATCGTCGAGGCACTATCCAACCAGCTCGATGCCGACGTGAAGAGCTCGGGAACGCCGCAGGGGACAACCGTGTCGGTCACCCACGGAACGTTTGCTGAGCGGCTGCCCGCCGCCGCCTGACGTACTGCCCGCCTGCCATGATCGGGAGTGACTGTCGTCAATCGAGACAGTCCATGTTCATGTTGACCGTGGTGGGCAGGCGGCCATCGAATTCAACCCGCCTGATCCAGCGTCGCAGGATTTCGTCCGGCAGTGTAACCGCCACGAACAAGTAGGGTTCGCACGACACCGAAGGCGGCAAAACATCGACGCGATGGTCGGTCAATACGTTGACGCAGCCCAGACTCCGGAGCTGCATGGTGTTCATGTCAGCGCGGGTGGCTTCGATCCCCGACTTGGTCACGCAGATGATGGTCGCTGCCATGATCGTGCTTTCCGCCCTTGCACCGGCGATTGCCGTGGCCGCCAGCATCAGACCGAGGACGATCGCCTTGAGCGGATTCATGATCGGACTCTCCTTGGTACACTGATGGCCTGGCCGCCCGGCCGCAAAGCAGGACGCAGCGCGGAAGCGATGGATCCCGAGAGAGCTGCCGACCGGGGACCGGGGTCCTCGACGTCGGCGCTGCTACAGGTCGCGCCGATAGCCCGAATCGCGAACCGCCGAGGCCACGCCGTTGCGGTCCTGGACGATCCTGACCCTGTCGCCCATCTGTATGTCGCCATTGTCGTACTGGGCGATGGTGACGGTCTGGCCGTCGTCCTTCCGGACCGTGACTTCGATGCCGCGCTGGGCCGATCCGTCGCGGCCGATGGCGGTGCCGGCGATGGCGCCGCCCACGGCGCCCAGCAGGCCGCCGACCACGGCACCGCCGACCGAATTGGTCGTCGCCGCGCCGATCGCGGCGCCACCGGCTGCTCCCAGGCCACCGCCGACCAGCGTGCCGTCGTTCATGCCCGAACCGCCGCCGAGCGACACCTCGCGGATGGAGACCACGCGGCCCGAGTCGCCACTATAGCCACCTGTTGCCGACGTGTTGACGATCCCCGGTTGCGTCGCGCCGCCGGTTTGATTGCAGGCGCCGAGGCTCGCGGCCAAGGCTGCCGGCACGATCAGGCTCATCAGCCACTTGTTTCCAGACATCCGAAGATCCTTTCCTGCTCAAGTCCTAGCCGCCGAAGTTCGCGAGATTGCCAAGCAGGGCGCCAATCACCCGCGTGGTCGTCGAGATCAGCACGATGTCGTCGTTCACCCGCACATACTCGTAGCCGTAAGGCGGCGGCGTGAGCTGCGTCCACAGCTCGCGCTGTATCGGGTAGTAAACGACCTCGGGCGGCAGGGGCTGGCCGATGACCCAGACCTTCTTCGCCTGGCCGGGCGGCATGCAGCCGTTGTGCTTCTTGGCGAGGCCCGGCGGACAGCGGCCGGCGGCGTATTCGGTGCGATAGAAGGTGCGCACCGTATCGCGGTCGCGATCGATGACGACGATCTGCTGGTAGGGCACCACGACGATGGACCCGGGCGCGGCGCGCTGTTCGTGGTTCGGACCGGCATTGCCACGACCGTGGTCGTTGTCACTTTTCTCCGACTTGGAGCCGCCACCGTGGCCCTGACCCTTGTTCTTGTCGTTGTCGGCCGAAGCCGGCGACGCCAACGCGGCGCATAGAAGGGCGATGAGAGAGATCGAGACGGTCCGCATGGGTCGTTCCTCCTGTTGAGGCTCCTGCTGCGAAATGCCGGCCGGTATCGTTGCCGCCGGTTTCGTATCCGTGCGGGCCGCTGGCAATCGCGTCTGTTGGGAGCATGAGGAGAACGCGAATGCCCAGTCGAGGTTCCCCCCGTCATCGGAATCAGCGGCGCTCGGGAACTGTTGTGTCGGTGGGCACAAAAAAAAGGCGGCCTTGCGACCGCCTTTTCTCCGACAGGGGGGCCAGCTTTTGCGGGCTTGCCTCCCCATCGCTGGGGGTCGTCACCGGCAGGTGCTGCCGGTGCTACGGTTGGCCAACCGTCGAAGGCAATGGCTCAACTCGGGAGCTCAACTCGGAGAGATCGGCTGGCCGGGCCAGCGATAGCCGGGTGCCGGCAGCGGGATCTTGGCGACGATGTGGGCGTTCTCGAGCACCGGAATGCCGGCGGCGTAGTTGCCCTGTTCGCACTGGTACATGGCGGCCGCTTCGCGTTCGCCGACCTGCGAGGTGCGATACTCGCGGTACTTGTCGCTCAAGGCCTTGCAGTAGGACTTAGGGTCCGAGAAGATCGCCGGAACCTGGGCCATCGCCCCGTCCATCACGATCTCGACCCGGCGGTTCTGCGGCTCGCGCACGCCGTCACCGGTCTGGACGAGCAGACCCTGCTCGCCACGGCCGACCACCGAAATAGCCGGTGCCGGCACGCCCTGCTGAACAAGCGCAGTCTTGACGGTGTTCGCACGACGGAGCGACAGCGCCATGTTGTAGGCTTCCGGGCCCGACGTGTCGGTGTGTCCGGTGGCCGTGACGCGGGCGCTGCCCCGGGTCTTGTAGGCCGAGGCGGCCTGCTGGATGGTGCTCATCGCCTGGGCCGACAGGTTCGAACGGTCCCAATCGAAGAAGACCATGAACGATGCGGGCGGCGGCGGCGGCGGTGGCGGCGCAGCTGCCTGCGGCGCGGGATCGTCGCACGCGCCCAGCAGAAACAGGGCAGCGCCGATGGTGAGCAGTTTCTTTAGCATGGGTAATTTCCCCCCCTTGAGTTGTGGACCAGCCTCCAGAAGGCAGTCACTGAGGGAGTTAACGCCGCTGCTTCGCCACGGTTCCCGGGATGCCGGGAGAATGCTGAAATTTCAACACGTTCAGGACTTTATCCGGAGACTGTCGGTGCCCGAAGATTTCTCCCGGGCACAGTTTGGGATCTCGGCCGTTCACCCGTAAGCGACAGGCAGTCGTGTTCTTCTTGGCCACTCACATCCGGCGCATCACGATCTGGCCCGCCGGCAACAAACGTCGGGAGAATTGATGTGACCGACAAGCTTGCCGGCACCTGCTTCTGCGGCGCCGTCCAAGTCGAAGTCACGGGCGCACCCGAGGCCATGGACTACCGTCACTGCAGCTCGGGCCGGCCAACGTGAAAGTCACCAAGGGCGTGGAATTCGTCGGCCATTTCAGGAAGACGGACTTGAGCGACCGCCAGCTCTGCACCAGATGCGGCGGCCACCTCATGACCGATCGTCTGCCGATCGGCCTGACCGATGTCTGTGCAGCGACGATCCCCAGCCTCGCCTTCAAGCCCGGCGTGCACGTGAACTGCGTCGAGGCGGTGCTGCGGATGAAGGACGGACTGCCGACGCTGAAGAACCTCCCGCCCGGCATCGCCGGCGGGATGGCCGGCCGAGCCGCTGCTACTTCCGCCGGGTTATCATGAAGCACGTGGCGACGATGGAGCCCGTCGGGCCGAGACCGGCGTGCGCATAGCACGTCTCGATCAGATCGCTCGACTGGATCGTCATGTTGTAATAGCCGTCGGTGTCGGCGCCGATGATTGTCCTGCCGTCGGCGCTGATGGCCCAGGCGAAGGGCTCGTTGGTGGCCGCGGCCTTCGAGAAATTGTGCCCCCAGATAAGCCGTCCCTCCTGGCCGTCGACCACGAAAGTGAACTCGAAATCGCGCACGCGCGGCGGTGAGGCGGCGGTCTGGGAACCGGGATGATGCGGGTTGTGACCGTAGACGATCGACTTGTCCTTGCCGGTCCAGGTCCCGCGGAGATCGGGAATGGTATTCTGGGCGTGCGCGGCCGTGGCGGCGCCCACCAGGGCCAGTGCGAGAGCGACATGTTTAAAAGTCATCGTTCCCCGTACTCCGTTTCGTCCCCTGCGGCGACCTCTATACGATCCTGCCGGCTGAGGTCCCACAACGAGGTTAGCGGCGAGGTCACCGACGAGGTCGACGAAGCGGCGGCTCAGGACGCCGTCGAACCCAGCCGGTAGCGCAGCCAGACCACGCCGCCGTCGAGTATCTCGTGGCTGGCGAGCGTCCTGCGTTCGATCAGGGCGGGGCCGGCGTCGGCGTCGCCGGAATCGAAGACACTGGGGGCGCCCGAACCGCCGTCGACCGCCGGGCAGACGACGAGGCTGAGTTCATCGACCAGGCCGGCCCGCAGCAGCGCGCCGTTGGCGCCACCGCCGCCCTCCAGCAGGAGGCGCTCGATACCGAGTTCGCGATTCAGCGTCTCGAGCGCACGGCCGAGATCGATCTCGGTGGCGCCGGCGAAGATGTAGGACACGCCGTCGGCGCGCAGTCCCGCCAGATGGCTGTCGGAAACCGCCTCGGTCAGGATCACCAGGATCGGATCGCCGCCGATGTCGCGGCGCGCCCACACTGCCTTGCCCTGGGCATCGAGGAAGATGCCCCAGGCGCCGGAGGCGGCGTCGCGCTGGGCGAACCACGGCTCGCGCGGAAAAACCAGTTCGCTCGGCGGGTAGGCCGTTGTGGTGCCCTTGGCGAACTCCTGCGCGGTGACGCGGCCGCACAGCCACGACCCGCCGCCCAGCCGATCGTGCAGCCGCTCGAACAGGCCGGCGACCACGTTGCCTTTGGGCCGCCAGCGGCTTCCCAGGATGCGTCCATCGACGCTGCAGAGCATGTGGCAGAGGACATATGGTTTCATGCACCGCACCCTAGCCGATGCGCCGACGTCGCGTCAGTTGATCAGTGTGCGGCCCGGGTTCCGGCCGCGATGCATGTCGAGATGGATCGCCCTCGGCGCCTTGTAGAAGCGCGCGATGACGTAGCGCGCCACCAGATAGGCCGCCAGAAACGCCGCGGCGGCGCCAAGGACGCCGAACTTGCCCGACCGGCGCTCGATCAGTTCGGAACTCACGAACCGGGCCAGCGCCAGCAGCAGGAGCAGCGCCGCCGCGGCCAGGCCATCCCAGGTCCTCGGCACCCGCATCAACTTGAACGCGAAGTCCTGGTTCAGCTTCAACGTCATTCCCATGACCGCGCCAAGTACAAGGCCGGCGACGATGGCGAGGGCCCACAGTTCGAAACGCTTGCCCGGCGAGACTATCAGCAACACTGCCGCCACGACGACCGCGAACAGCGGCGGCACCGCCCATTGCAGGCGGGTAACGGCATTTTCGTTGAATTCGTGGCGCATCGACCAAAGGACGAAGGCCGCCAGTGGCACGATGGCAAGGTGGATGAAGAAGAGCGCGTCCATTATCCGTACTGCATATCTGATATTGCGCGAACTTCCACCCCGCCGGATTGTACTTTCCGTGGCCCAAAGCGCCGCCGCAACGAAACTCCCCTGGGAAGAATGCACATATGAGCGCCTCCTCACATATGAGCGCCTCCTTCAGTACGATTAGTAAGCCATACGGATAACTGTTGTTGACAGCTCCTCGGCGTGCATAAATAGTTAGCCGTATGGATAACTTATCATCGAGTCTCGACCTTGTGTTCGGCGCTCTTGCGGACCCGACCAGGAGAGCCGTCCTTGAGCGTCTGGGCGAGGGCGAGGCTTCGATCGGCGAACTCGCCCGACCATTCGACATGGCGCTACCGAGCCTCATGAAGCATGTCCGGGTGCTGGAGGCCGTCGGTCTCGTGGAATCCCGGAAGAGTGGGCGCGTTCGCACCTGCCGGTTGAAGCCGGCCGCCATGACCGATGCTGAACGTTGGCTGGTCGAGCAGCGTGCAGTCTGGGAGGCGCGCCTGGATCGGCTCGAGGCCTATGTGAAGGCGATCGAGAAGAAGTCGCGGAAGCGAGGGTTGAAATGATTGAGTTCCTCAATCGGCGGACGCTCCGCGCTGCCGCCTCGATCTCCGGGAATTCGCCCGCGTCATTGACACCGCTGTCACATGCCCATCCCAAGCGAAGGATTCGATCATGACCCCGTCCACCAACGCTGCGCTCTCGCAATGGGCGCTCGATCGCGAAATCGTTCTCTCGCGTGTAATCGATGCGCGGCGCGACGTTGTGTTTTCTGCCTGGACCGACCCGAAGCATCTGCCGCGGTGGTTCGGGCCAACCGGTTTCAGGATCGAGACCAAGGAGATCGACATAAGCGTCGGCGGTCTGTGGCGCTTCGACATGATCGCGCCTGACGGTCAGTGCTGGTCCAGCCGGATGATATTCCGTCGTATCGAACGACCGACTCTGATCGAGTTCGATCACGGAGCGGACAGCGATGACGATCCGGGGCGGTTCCGGACAACCCTCACGTTCGATGAACAGGGCGATGGCAAGACCGTGATTACATTGCGTCAGTTGCATCCAACCAAAGCGCAGCGCGACGCGGGCATCGGCTTCGGCGCAGTCGAGTACGGTTACCAGACGCTCGAAAAACTCGCGCGCCACGTCGAGGCATTGCGTGCTTGATCGATCCGCTGCCGGATCACTACCGGCAGTGGCCGGCATCGCGGCGATGAACGCGATCGACGTCGACATCGTTCGCACGGAGTTCGGTTGCTCCTTGACTCCTATCCTATCCGTCCCTATATATCCGTCTGGCGAGGAATTCCGGCCTGAAAAGGTCAGAAGGTAGGAGGAAGGGGATGTCATTTTACGATCAGAACCGTCCGTTCGGGGTCCGCGAGGCGCCGCCGGTCGAGGGCCTGACCTGGAGCGAGGCGGTCTATCACACGAAGATCCACGGAAAGGGCTTCCACCCGCCCGCCCATATGCGCGGCATGAGCCTGGCCGAGCTGGAGGCCCGGGCCCGCGAAGAGACCCGCGGGGTGCGCGAGGCCCAGGCGGCGAAGGAGAGTGCGGCGCGCATCGAGAACGCACCGAAGTCGATCGAGCGCGCGTTGCTGGACGGGC
>CALDNT010000065.1 GCA_937915145.1 uncultured Reyranella sp. | reverse complement strand
ATCAACAACAGCACAGAGGATTTCGTCGAAAAAGTCAAGGCCATCACCGACGGCCAGTTCACCGTCACCGGCCCGATGGCTACCGGCACCACGGTCCGCATGGGCCGCACCGCCGTGCTCGATACCGGCAAGATGCAGGTTGTGGTCTCCGAGAAGCGCGCCGAACCCTACGACCTCGGCGTCTTCACCCACTGCGGCATCGATCCTCGCGCCAAGAAGTTCGTGCTGATCAAGTCACGCCAGCATTTCCGCGCCGGCTTCGAGCCTATCGCCAAGCATATTGTGATGTGCGACGGCGACGGCTGCACGGCCTCCGACCTCAAACTGTTCAAATACACCAGGGTCAAGCGGCCGCTTTATCCGTTCGACCTCGACATGCGGCTTGGCCGCAACGAATCCTAGGAGTTCTGAAATGGCCGCTTACGATATCGTCATCCGCAACGGGCAGGTCGCGGACGGCACGGGCAAGAAGTTGTTCGCCGCCGATGTGGCGCTGAAGGGCGACCGGATTGCGGCCGTCGAGCCACCGGGCACGCTCAACGGCGCCAGCGAGATCGACGCCACCGGCAAGGTCGTGGCGCCCGGATTCATCGACGTGCACACCCATGACGACACCGCCCTGATCGACAATCCGACGATGGCGATGAAGGCCAGCCAGGGCGTGACCACGGTGGTGTGCGGCAATTGCGGCGTCTCCGCCGCCCCCTACCTCAATACCGAGGTCGGCCATTGGATGTCGCTGATCATCAAGAAAAAGGAAAATGCCTCGAAGGATTTTGCCGGATTCGCGGCGAAGGTCGAGGCCGCCAGGCCTGCGATCAACGGTGCGTTCCTGATCGGCCACGGCACCTTGCGCATGAATGCCATGGGCGACGATCTCAACCGTGTCGCCACCGCCTCCGAGATCAAGGTGATGCGGGACCTGCTCGACCAGAGCCTCGAACAGGGCGCAATCGGCATGTCGAGCGGCCTGTTCTATGCCGTTTCCAATGCGGCCTCGACCGACGAGGTGGCCGAGGTCGCGGCTCCCCTCGGCAAGTGGGGCGGCGTCTACACCGCCCACATGCGCGACGAGGGCGACGATATCCTCAAGGCGATGGATGAGACATTCGAGATCGGACGCCGCGCCGGCGCCGAGATCGTCGTCTCGCACCACAAATGCTCGGGCCGCTCCAACTTCGGCCGCATGGTCGAGACGCTGCCCAAGTTCACCGACGCGATGAAGCAGCAGCAGATCGCCTTCGACGTCTATCCCTATGTCGCCGGCTCGACGATCCTGCGCTCCGACATGCTGGAGCGCGCCGACAAGGTCCTCATCACCTGGTCCGACAAGGTGGCCGGCATGGCCGGCCGCGACCTCAAGGACATCGCCCGGGAAATGGGCTGCTCGATGAAGGAAGCCGCTGACCGACTCCAGCCCGCCGGCGCGATCTACTTCATGATGGACGAGAAGGACGTGCAGGCCGCGATGGCCCATCCCGGCGCGATGATCGGTTCGGACGGCATTCCGTTCGACGCCCATCCGCATCCGCGCCTGTGGGGCACCTTCCCGCGCGTACTCGGGCATTACTCACGCGACCTGAAGCTTTTCCCTCTGGAAGATGCGGTTCGCCGCATGACTTCATATTCGGCTCAACGCTTCCATCTCGCCAAGCGCGGCGAGATCAAGCCCGGCTTCTATGCCGACATCTGCGTATTCGATCCGGCCACGGTGATCGACACCGCGACCTTCGAAAAGCCGATCTCGCCGGCCACTGGCATCGACACCGTGCTGTGCAACGGTCAGATCGCATGGCGCCATGGTGAGCCCGGCAGCGGCCGCGGCGGCCGCGTCCTCAAGCGCCAGGACATGCAGGCCGAGGCGAAGGCTGGTTAGGCTGGCTCAGTCGGCCCCTTCGTCGCGACGCGTGCGCTCCATGCGTTCATGGCGCTCCTGGGCCTCGATGGACAAGGTCGCGATCGGGCGTGCCTCAAGCCGCTTCAGCGAGATCGGCTCGCCGGTTTCCTCACAGTATCCGTAGGTGCTCTCATCGATCGACTTCAGCGCCTGGTCGATCTTGGAGATCAGCTTGCGGAACCGGTCGCGGGTGCGCAGTTCGAGCGAGCGGTCGGTCTCGGCGGTCGCACGATCGGCAAGATCGGGCTGCGCCAGGCTCTCCTCCTGCATGTTCTGCAAGGTCTGATTGGACTCTTCGATCAGCTCGCTCTTCCACTTCAACAGCTTCTGGCGGAAGTACTCCTGCTGCATCGGGTTCATGAAAGATTCGCGGTCCGTAGGCCGGTAGTTCTGCGGCAACGTAATCGACATCGTCGGCAACTCCACTCGCAGCGACTGCACATCCGCCTTGGAAAATGGCGGACTTTCAAAGCGCGCGGAGTATAGGGACGGCCGGTTATGCTGCAAGGACGTTCATGGCCATCTGCAATTTCTGACTGTGCGACGCAGCAAATATTCAGCTCGCCCGATCGGCAACACTAAGAAGCTTTTACGACCTTTCGATCACCATCTTGTTGCAGCGCAGCAAATGCCTGCAAACCGAGCAGCCGGGCGAACGCCATGGATAGGTCGAAAGCGGCGTCGGCTTGCAGGCCCGCCGCGGCCGCCAGTTCCAGAGCATTTCCGTCGATCAGAACGGCAACGAACGCCGCTTCGCCCGCCGCCAGGGTAACGAAGAACGCGTCGTCGGCGCGGCGCAGCACGAGCAGATCCGCGCGCCCCGCCGCCAAGTCCACCGCATCGGTCGAGGTGCCGGGTTGCGAGGCATGCCATATCCGGTCGATGGGATATTTCGAGCCGATCAACGCCGCGCCATCCGACAAGCCGACCGTCAGGGACGGCAAGCGCTCCACCGCGACCGCGGCGAGATCGGCAGCGGCGAGCCGTCGGGTCGCCGGACTGTGGAATGCCACGTTAAGCGCCCAGTCGAGCCGGGCGACGTCTGCAAGATAGGGCAGACCCTGCGCAGGCTCGTAGCCGGCGACGAAGGCGGGGAACTCGACGCCGTACTCGGCGAGCACCGGCTGGGTCGGCGGCTCGCGGGCGACGAAAGCCCGCGCCATGGCCTGAAAGAAATCGTCACCGACCAGCGCCTGGACGGTCGGAAAGGTCGCCGCCAGGGCAGCCCCGAGACTATGGCCGACGTGATGCCGGTAGACGCGCAGGCGGGCGTCGGCCGGGATCGAATCACCCACGACAGCCGACGCAAGATCGGCGCTATCGCGGCCGACGAGCTGGGCGGCGAACGCCGCCTGGAGATCACGCAGCGCGGGCGGCATCGGCCCCTGCAGCCTGGATCATGCGTCCGGCCCGGGCAGCTTCGTCGAGCAGCACCGCAAGCTCGGGAATATCGCTGTCCCATTCGACCAGGGTTGGCCGCACGCCGTATCGCCGGATCACATCGTCGAACAGCGTCCAGACCTCGTCGCCCACCCGGCTGCCGTGATCGTCGATCAGGATCGCCTGGCCGTCGCAATCGTTCACGGCATGGCCGGCCAGGTGATATTCGGTGATCGCCCCTCCCGGCAGGCCGGACAGCCAGTCACGCGGATCGAGCCGCAGATTGTGCGCCGTCACGACGATGTTGTTGACGTCGAACAGCAGACCGCAGCCGCTTCGCCGCACCAGTTCCGCGAGGAACTCCGGCTCCGACAGGGTCGAATGGGCGAAGCCGAGATAGCAGGAAGGGTTCTCGATCGAAACCTGGCGGCCCAGCGCCTCCTGCAGGCGCTCGATGTTGCGCGCCACGACGTCGAGCGCTTCCTCGGTATAGGGCAACGGCAGCAGATCGTTGAAGTATCGGCCGTCGTGCACGCTCCACGACAGGTGATCGGAGACACAGGCCGGCTCCAGCCGCTTCACCAGCGCGGCAACGCGGGCGAGATGAGCCTCGTCGAGACCGTCGACCGATCCCAACGACAGCCCGACGGCGTGGACCGAAAACTCATAGTCGGCGCGCAGGCGCTCGATGGTCAAAAACGCCGTCGATCCGCCGAGATAATTCTCGGCATGGATCTCGAGAAATCCGGTTGCCGGCCGGTCGCGCCCGATCTCCGCCAGATGCGGCGAACGCAGCCCGATGCCGGCAACCGGTTTCAAGCGATCAGCCCTTGGCGGCTGTCAGCTTGCCGCCGACGATCTTCTCGCAGGCCCCCTTGGGCACGCTGAGCCAGGCATCACCCTGCGCGTCCTTCTTCGACGTGCCGGCGCACGACGATGTCGCCGTCTGGCAGTCGTTCTTGCCGGCCTTCGAAATGCCGTAGCACTTCTCGGTGTTGCCCTGGGCCTGCGCGGCGACCGGCAGCACGAGGGCCGCGGCAAGCGCGGAGGCGATGGCGATACGTGTCTTGGTCATGCGATGCTCCTTTGCTGATGACGGGGAAATCATACGCGAGATCGATCTCACTGGCTGTCACACGACGGCTATCGTTTCGATAGCCCGTCTTCACGGAAATTTGAGGCCGAGCCATGCCGCGAAAACCCATCACCGCCCTGTTCGCGCCCGGCGACTTCGTGCGCCACCCCGCGCGGCCCGACTGGGGACTGGGACAGGTCCAGTCGATGATCGACAACCGCATCACGGTCAACTTCGAACATGCCGGCAAGCTGCTCATCGACGGGAGCGTGGTCGAGCTTGTGCCAGTCGACGTTCGGCCAGGCTGAACTCGGCCGGCGTGTTCACGTTCAGGAACGCTGCGGCCCCATCCGGCCAGACAAGCTCGGTGAAGGCATGGCGGCGGGCGAAATCCTCGACCCGCCGCACTCCCTCCTCGAGAATCGCCCGCCGCAGCTCGGCCGCCAGCTTCACCGACCAGACCGCGATCGTGTGCTCGCGCCGCCGGCCGTGGCGGACCATCAGCACGTCGGGCTCGGGCACGTGCATCAGGCCACACAGGCGGACCGTGAGGTCGAGCGGCAGGAAAGGCACATCGGCCGGCGCCGTCAGGATCCAGCCGGCGTGCGGATGATGCGTCCGCGCCCACTCCATGCCGGCCAGGATGCCGGCCAGCGGCCCCAACTTCCGCCCGTCCCGCCGTGCACGCCGTTCGATATCGGGCGGATCGGGAATCACCGACGCTTTCAAGGCCCGAAACGCCGGCGCCGGATCGTTGGCGATCACCACGAGGTCCATCACCTGCGGCCGCAGGCGCTCGACGACGTGGGCCACCATCGGTCGGCCGGCGAGCAGGCGCAGCGGCTTTAGCGCGCCCGGCCCCATGCGCCGGCCCTCGCCGCCTGCGAGGACGACACCCACCAGTGCGCCGGCGCGCACCGGCCCAAATTGTTGCACCGCTCGGATCGCCATGATGGCACTATGCGGCGCAACTGAAGACACGCAAGGGGAGGAACACATGGCACCGAACATCGCCCGGGTCGCTAACTGGCTTCATTCGGTCGACAAGGCTCGTGCCGTCGTCGGCTGGTGGCCTGAACAGTTCGCAACCAAAGATGAACGCCTCGCCTATAGGATCCAGGATGCATTCCTGAAGAAGCAGGTCGTCAAGCAAGGCCCGCTCGTGGGCTACAAGATCGCGCTCACCTCGCCGCAGATCCTGGCGCAGACCGGCCTGAAAGGCCCGGCCTACGGGCCAATCCGCAGGAAGCGCGTGTTCGAGCACAAGGCATCTGTACGCGCCGACCGCTGGACGCGACTGGGCGTCGAGCTCGAGATCATCCTCACCGTGAATGCCGATGTGCCCAGGCCGAAAGCCAGGCGCTACAACAAGACCTCGATCGCGCCCTACGTCGGCTCGGCCCGTGCCGGCTTCGAGCTGATCGAGGACCGCGGCGCCGATTATAGCCGCCTCGCCGTCAATCCGCTGATCATGGACGCCGGCTGGAACGGCGGCTCGCTGCTGGCCAAGCCGAACAAGGACTGGGCCAAGCTCGACCTCGGAAACCTCAAGGGCTCGATCTCCTTCGACGGCAAGGTGGTGCGCGAGGGCCACTCCGGCGACGTGCTGGGCCACTGCTACAATGCGCTGGCCTGGCTCGCCAACAAGCTGGGCGACCACGGCAAGACCCTGAAGAAGGGCATGATCGTCTCGACCGGCAGCATGGTCGCCTGCCAGTTCGTGCCGCCCGGCAGCACCGCCGTCGGACGCATCAAAGGCCTGGGCGAGGTGACGCTGAAGTACGAACTGCCGCGCTGAGCGACAGAGGTGTCACACCCAAAGGTGTCACACCAAGTTGAGACAAATGTTGTGACACAGGTTGAGCGCCCACCTG
>CALDNT010000064.1 GCA_937915145.1 uncultured Reyranella sp. | reverse complement strand
TGGTGGGCGCACCAGGGCTCGAACCTGGGACCCGCTGATTAAGAGTCAGCTGCTCTACCAACTGAGCTATGCGCCCCCCGATCGCTGGGGACATTGCCCGGAAGCGGCGCGGCTATACCAAGGCATATTCCCCTTGTCGATAGCCCCGGGACAAAGAAATCCCGTCGAATCCTAACGGGTCCGCGGCAGTTGGGCATCGCGGTAAACGTTGACCCCAATCAGCAGGCCGCAGGCAAACATCACCGAAACCATGGCGGTGCCGCCGTTGCTGACCAACGGCAGCGGCACACCGACCACCGGCAGGAGGCCCATGACCATGGCGATGTTGATGAAGACGTAGAGGAACATCATGGCGGTGACTCCGAGCGCCAGCAGCCGGCCGAAATGGTGCTGGCTGCGGAAGGCGATTGAAAACCCCCAGACCAGCACCAGGGCAAACAGGCCGAGCAGGACGCAGGCGCCGAGCATGCCCCATTCCTCGACGAAGGTCGTGAAGATGAAATCGGTCTGCTTCTCCGGCAGGAAGTTCAGCGACGACTGCGTGCCTCCCAGGAAACCCTTGCCGAACAGGCCGCCTGACCCGATGGCGATCTTGGATTGAGTGATGTGATAGCCGGCGCCCAGGGGATCGCGGTCGGGATCGAGGAAGGTGAGCACGCGCTTGCGCTGGTATTCGTGCATGAACGACCAGGCAATCGGCAGGCTGGCGACGGCGGCCAAACCGGCAACCAGGAACATCCATAGCCGCACGCCGGCCACGAACAGGATGGCGCCGCCGGCCAGCAACACCATCATCGCCGTGCCGAGATCGGGCTGGACCATGACCAGGCCCACCACCACCAGGATCAGCGCGAGCGGCGGCAGGGTGTAGAGGAACTGCGCCGCCTGGTCCTTGCGCAGGCCGTGATAGTAGCGCGCCAGCACCAGGATCATCGCCACCTTGGCAATCTCCGAAGGTTGGATCTGCATCGGCCCGATCACCAGCCAGCGCTGGGCGCCCATGCCGATCTTGCCGATCACGTCGACGGCAATCAGCAACAGCAGCGAGACGATGTAGATCGGCCAGGCGAGCGTCAGCCACACCTTGGGATGGATCAGCGCCACCACAAGCATCAGGCTGAAGGCCGCCCCGTAGCGCACGGCATGGCGCGCCGCCCATGGCTCGAAGCGGCCGCCCGCCGCCGAATAGAGCGCCAGCACGCCGATGCCGGCGATCGCCGTCAGCACCAGCACGAGGCCCCAGTTGATGCGCCAGATCTTCTCGGCAAAGCCGACCGGCGCGGGGGCATCGAGCGCGACGCTCACCGCGACGCCATCTTGCGGAAACGGTCGGTCCGGCGCGAAGGGTCACGCTTCATGGTCTCGGCCAGTACATCGCGGCCGATCGGTCCCGCGGTCTTGCCGCCGCCCTGCCCGTGCTCGATGATGACGGCGCAGGCGTAGCGCGGATTGTCGACCGGGCCGTAACATACGAACAGCGCGTGATGACGCAAATGCCAGGGCAGCGAGTCCTGGGTGATGCCCATGGCGCGTTCGCGCTCGGTGATGCGCTTGACCTGGGCGGTGCCGGTCTTGCCGGCGAATGCCAGCGCCGGGTCACGCGCCCGTAGCGCGTTGGCGGTGCCCTGGCTGGAATTCACGACCTGGTTCATGCCGTCGCGGATCACCGCCAGATGCTTGGGATCGAGCCGCAGCGACGGCGCCGTCGGCTTGTCGCGGGGCGCCGGCGGGCCAAGCTCCTCGCGCGGCGTCGACTTGGCGAGCAGCAGGTTGGGTTGCACCTCGTAGCCGCCGTTGGCGATGCGGGCGGTCATGACGGCAAGCTGCAATGGCGTGGCGTTCATGTAGCCTTGGCCGATTCCGAGATTGAACGTATCGCCGTGCTGCCACGACTTGCCGATCTTCTCCTGCTTCCAGGCGCGGGTCGGCTGATTGCCGGAGGATTCGCCGGGCAAACCCAGCTCGCTCAGCTTGCCGAAACCCAGGCGGGCCGCCATGTCGCTGATGCGGTCGACGCCGGCACGACGCGCCGCCTCGTAGAAAAAGCAGTCGCACGACTGGGCGATGGCCTCGACCACGTTGGTCGACCCGTGGCCGGCCTTCAGCCAGCAATGGAACTTGATGTTGCCCAGCTCGATGAAGCCGACGCAGGGCAGCCGCGTCCACGGGTCGATCACCTTGGCTTCGAGTGCGGCAAGCGCCGTCACCATCTTGTAGGTGGAACCCGGCGGATAGACGCCGGCGATCGCCTTGTTGTGAAGCGGCCGCTCGGGATTGTCGAGCAGCTCGCGCCATTCCGCCTGCGAGATGCCGCGCGCGAAGGTGTTGGGATCGAAACCGGGCGTCGAGACGATGGCCAGGACGTCGCCGGTGACGACGTCGAGCACGACCAGCGACCCGCTCTGGTGCTCCCTGATCTTCTCGGTGGCAAGGCGCTGCAGATCGAGATCGATGGTGAGCAGCGCGTTCGAACCGGGCTGACCCTCGGTGCGGTCGAGTTCGCGCACGACGCGGCCGACCGCGTTGACCTCGACCTGGACGGCGCCCGCCCGGCCGCGCAGATCGTCCTCGAGCGAGCGTTCCACGCCCTTCTTGCCAAAGCGCATGGTTGCGAGCTGCAGCACCGGGTCGTCGCGGCCCGCCAGATCCTCGTCGGAGACGCGACCGGTGTAGCCCACGATGTGGCTCATCAATTCGCCCTCGGGATAGTCGCGCGACTGGCCGAGATCGATGAAGACCCCCGGCAGGTCGGGGGCGTTGAATTCGAGCCGCGCCACCTCCTCCCAACCGAGGTTCTCGCGCACCACGACCGGCTGGGCGTTGCGGCTCCGCCTGAGATCGCGCAGCAGCCGGGTCCGTTCGACCTCGCCGAGGCCGAGGATCTGGTCCAACCGATCCACCAGAACGTCGGCACCACGGCCGCGATCGGACGTCGCCATGGCACGGAAGTTGTTGCGGTTGACGGCGAGCGGTTGGCCGGTGCGATCGAAGATGAGCCCGCGCGACGGCGGCAGCAGCCGCAGATTGATGCGGTTATCGTCGGCCAGCGTGGCGAAGCGATCGGTCTCGATGACCTGGAGTTGATAAAGCCGGCCGGCCAGGGCCGACATCAGCACCGCCTGCGCTCCCCCAAGCAGGAGCGCGCGGCGCGTGAACAGGCCGCTGCGTTCGCCATCGCCCTTGCGGAAAGGCTTCATGACCCGACCTTCACGACGTGGTCTCGCCCGGCCGCGCGGTGCCGCGCGACCCGTCGGGCACGTTCAACGGGTCGCGTGCGCGCACGCGGGCGAGCAATGGGGCAAGCAGCGGATAGATCACGACCACCACGACATATTGCATCATTGCCGGCGCGGGATCGATGGCTGTCCATGTCCACAGGGCGGTGAAGAACCAGACCAGCACCACGTAACCCCAGGCCAGCAGGCAGAAGCCGAACCACTGAAACAGGAACGGCACGCCCACCAGATAGCGACGGTTGTTGATGACGGCCGCCCGAATCAGCACGAAACAGAGCGCGCTGACGCCGACCGGCGCCCCGGGGCCACCCAGCAGGAGGTCGAGCAGGATGCCCATCGCCAGCAGCAGCGGCCCCGGCAATCGCTCGGGCGTGGCCAGGCTGAACTGGAAGACAACCAGCGCCGGCAGCAGCGGCAGCGCACCCGATAGATAGGGAGCCCGCAGCGGTGCCAGCGTGAGCAGCACGAAGAACAGCAGGACCGTGCCAGGGAGCGCCCAGCGGCCCCATCGGTCGAGCATGGCGAAAAGCCCGTCGGCCCTCATGTCAGGAGATATCCACGTCAGCGGACCCTCACGCCGGTCGGTACCGCCAGCGGCGCCGGACCGCCGCTCACCAGCCCGGTGACGCCGTAGTCGACGACCCGCACGAACTCGAGCCGGGAGAAATCGGCGAACGGCCGGACACGGATACTGCCTTCACTGGTCTCTACCACCTCGCCGATCGGAATGCCGACCGGGAAGCTGCCGCCATCTCCGGAAGTCACGATGCGGTCTCCGCGCTGAACGCCGGCCACGCTCTGCAGCAACGACAGGCGAAGCCGCGGGGAATTGTCACCAGCCAGGATGGCGCGTTCGCGCGTGCGTTCGATCAGAACCGGCAGGCGCGAATTCACGTCGGTGACGAACAACACGCGCGCGCTGTTCTCGCCCACTTCGGCGATGCGGCCGGCCAGTCCTTCGCCAGTGACCACGGCCTGGCCCGACGCCGCGCCCGCCCTCAGTCCGACGTTGAGCAGGGCACCGCGTACATAGGCGCTGACGCTGTCGCCGACGATGCGGGCGGTGATGAACGACGCCTCCGGGCCTTCGCGGAAATTCGCCAGCTCGCGCATCCGCTCGTTCTCGTTCTCGAGCCGCCGCGCGGCAGTCTGCCAGGCGAGCAGCCGGGCGTTCTCTTCGCGCAGGCGGGCATTCTCCTGGCGCAGCGAGGCGAATTCCTTGAGATCGGCAATGGCGCGGTTGGCAGCGGCCACCGGGCGGGCGATGGCCTCAAGCACCGGGCTGGCAAGATCGAGCGCCACCACGCGGGCGTGCTCGACCAGCACTGTATCGGCCTTGCCCACCAGCATGGCACCGAACGCGGCGATCACGAGCAAGCCAAGAGCGAAGCGCTGCACGACCGTGCGCACCTGGCTCGCGACTACCTCGAAGTCGTCCCGGATCGCCATTTCGTGCCCATTCTACCCCAAAGCGGGCGGGGCGTGCGGCCTGATAGCAGGCTGTTAGTACATCGACGAAAGAACACCGCGCAGCCGGCCGATGTTCTCCACGGCATGGCCGGTGCCCAGCGCCACGCACAGCAGCGGATCCTCGGCCACCGAGACCGGCAGGCCGGTGGCCTGGCGCAGTACGGTGTCCATGTTCGACAGCATGGCGCCGCCGCCGGTCAGCACGATACCCTTGTCGACGATGTCGGCGGCCAGTTCGGGCGCGGTGTTCTCCAGCGCCACCTTGACGGCCTCGACGATGGCACTCACCGGCTCCTGCAGGCTTTCGGAGATCTGCCGCTCGGTGATGACCAGTTCCTTCGGAACCCCATTCATCAGGTCGCGGCCCTTGATCTCCATGGTCCGGCCTTCGCCATCCTCGGGCGGGCAGGCCGATGCGATGGCCTTCTTGATGCGCTCGGCCGAACTTTCGCCGACCAGCAGGTTATGGTTGCGGCGGATATAGGCGATGATCGCCTCGTCCATCTTGTCGCCGCCGACGCGCACCGAGCGCGGATAGACGATGCCGCCCAGCGACAGCACGGCAACCTCGGTCGTGCCGCCGCCGATATCGACCACCATCGAGCCGGTCGGCTCGGTAACCGGCAGGCCGGCGCCGATCGCCGCCGCCATCGGCTCCTCGATCAGCCAGACCTTGCGAGCGCCGGCGCTTTCAGCCGATTCCTGGATGGCGCGGCGCTCGACAGCCGTGGAGCCGGAGGGCACGCAGACCACGATCTGGGGATGGGCAAAGCTGCGGCGGTTATGCACCTTCGAGATGAAGTGCTTGATCATCGCCTCGGCGACCTCGAAGTCGGCAATGACGCCGTCGCGCAGGGGGCGAATCGCCTGGATATTGCCCGGCGTGCGGCCGAGCATCATCTTGGCTTCTTCGCCGACGGCGAGAACCTGCCGCTTGCCGCTCTGCGTGGTGAGCGCCACGACGGACGGTTCGTTGAGAACGATGCCCCGACCCTTCACGTAGACCAAGGTGTTGGCCGTACCGAGGTCGATGCCCATGTCCGCCGAGAATAGCCCGATCACACGCGAGAGCATTGAGTTAAGTCTCTGTAATTGCGGCGAAAAACCGTTCGCATTGATGTCTGCTCAAAGCCCGGCACCAAGGTGCGGTCGGTTTAGACTGCCCGGCAGGGTCTCGCAAGGCGATTCAACGGATTCCCGGCGCGTTCTATGGTCGAGGGTCAATTGTCGCGGAGGAGTGCCTCGGCCGCGTCGACCTCGTGGTCGGCGCCGACGGCATCCATTCGTCCGTCCGTCGCCATGAAGCCGACCGGTTGAGGCGGCTGGGTGTGGTCGGCGCCGGCATCGGCGGCGCCTCACAGGACCGTCGCCGAATACTGGGGCGGCCGGACGCTTCGTCGGTGTCTATCCCACAGGCGGCCGGATCGGCGTGATCGCCGCCGGCCCGGTCGATGAAATCGGCCATGAGGTGCTGGCCGAAGTTGGCGTCGGCACCGGTGCCGGCCTCGCCGGCCTGTTCGCCGCCAAGCCGGCAGGCGACAAGGACATGTTTTTCCGGAAGCTCGAGGATTGCCGCGTGCCGCGCTGGTCGAAAGGCCGGGTGGTCCCGATGGGCGATTCGGCCTGCGCTTTCCTGCCGACCGCCGGTGTCGGCGCCTCGACGGCCATGGAGTCGGCGGCGGTGCTGGGCGACGAGTTGGGACGGACCGACGCCATGGGAGTCGAACTGGCGCTGCGCCACTACGAGACGCGGCGACGCAAGCGCGCCGAAGGCGCGCAGACTGCCAGCCGGCGCATTGCCGGCCTGATGTTCGTCAAGTCGACGCCCGTCGCCTGGGGTCGCGACCAACTGATGAAATTCTATTCGATCGCGGAATTCGCCAAGGAGATCGAGCTGAGCCTCACCGAGCCGATCTAGCGCTTGGTGCGCGCGCGTTCGATGGCATCGTTTACCAGGCCCTCGGCCTCGGCCGGACCGACCCAGCGCAGGCCCCTCACCCACTTGCCCTTCTCGAGGTCCTTGTAGTGCTGGAAGAAGTGGGCGATCTGCTCGCACAGCACGGTCGGCAGATCCTCGTAGGATTTGATTCCGGTGTAGAAGGGATGCAGCGCGTCGATCGGCACCGCGAGGACCTTTTCGTCCATGCCGGCTTCGTCCTCCATCATCAGCGCGCCCACGGGGCGGCAGCGGATGATGGCGCCCGGCACCACCGGAACCTGACCCACGACCAGCACGTCGCACGGGTCGCCGTCGGCCGACAGGGTATGCGGTATGAAGCCGTAGTTGCCGGGATAGAACATCGCGGTGTGCAGGAAGCGGTCGACGAACAGCGCGCCGGACTCCTTGTCCAGCTCGTACTTCACCGGAACGCCGCCCATCGGAATCTCGACCAGGGCGTTGAGATCCTTCGGCGGGTTGCGTCCGACCGGAATTTTCGCGATGTCCATGACGCCCTCATGCGCTCTCGAGTTTGCGTTCCTGCCGCTCCAGCCAGTCGACCACGTCGGCGCGGTTGCCCGAATCGATATGGGCCCATTGCAGCGCCTTGATGCTCTCGCCGGTACCGGACCGCCAGTACTCCTTCACGACGACCAGTGTCCACGCCGCGCTGCCCGCTTTTGTGCCCGTGGTGACTTCGACGGTAAAGCCATGACCGGCGCCGGCATAGCTGTGGCGTTCGCGCCGCCAGTCGACGCCGTCGATCGACCACCGCACCGCCGGCGCCCGCGTTGCGCCGGCCACCAGCAACCGGTCGACGATGCGGAAGAACGATGCGTCGCCGATCTTTCGCATCGCCCGGTCTAAAGCCCCATCAGTTTGGCGATGGTGTTGCGGTGGATGTCGTTGGTGCCGCCGCCGATCGAACCCACCCGCACATCGCGGAACAGGCGCTGGATGTCGTGCGCCATGGTGTAGCCGGCGCCGCCCATGATCTCCATGGCGAGATGGGCGCATTTGAATTCGCCGTCGGTACCCTGGATCTTGGCGATTGCCGTCTCCTCGACCGGATTGAGTCCGGCGTCGAGCATGTCGGCCAGCCGGTAGGTCAGCGCCTGGGTGGTCCTGAGCATGATCCGCATGTCGGCGAACTTGTGCTGGATCGCCTGGAATTTCGAGATCGGTTGGCCGAACTGTACGCGCTCCTGGGCGTAGGCTTTGGCGTATTCGATCGCGAAATGCATGTTGCCGCAGGCCTGCGCCGCAAGACACAGGCGCTCGAGATTGAGGCCCTTCATCAGGCCCGACCAGCCGCGGTTCTCCTCGCCGATCACATGGTCGGCCGGCACGAACACGCCATCGAAGAAGATCTCGTTGGCGTGCGTGGTCCGCCGCCCCAGCGTCTCCAGCGGCTTCATGGTGAGGCCTGCCGCCCGCGCATCGACCCAGAACAGGGTGACCCCCTTGTGCTTGGCCTCGCTGTCGGTCTTGGCCACCACCATCAGATAGTCGGCGACATGGGCGGCGCTGATGTAGAGCTTCTGGCCGGTGAGGCGATAGCCGTTGCCGTCACGGACCGCCCGCGTCTTGATGCCCGAGGCGTCGGAACCGGTGTCGGGCTCGGAAAGCGCGAAGGCCGACTTCAGCCTGCCGGCACAGATTTCGGGCAGATAGCGCCGCCGCAGATGCTCGCCTGCCGTGAGCTGCAGATGCATGCCGCCATAGACCACGGTCGGCAGATAGAGCGAGGAGGCACCGCTGTAGTGCCGGGCCAACGCCTCGACCAGCACGACCAGGTCCTTGCGGCCGCCGCCCATGCCGCCATAGGCGGGATCGTAGGGCAGCGCCATGTAGCCGGCCTCGGCCAGCGCCTTGAAGGCGGCATGGGGGAATTCGCTGGCGGCATCGAGTCGGCGGATCTCCTCGGCCGGCAGCACGCGCACCAGCAGCGCGGCCACGTTCTGCCGGATCAGCTTCTGTTCGTCGGTGAGGCCGAAATCGTCGAGATCGGCCATCAGTCGAAGACGACGACGCCGCGGGCGACTTCACCGGCCATCATGCGCTTGAAGCCGTCGTTGATCTCGTCGAGCTTGTAGGTGCGGCTGATCAGGCCGTCGATGTTGAGCCGCTTGTTCATGTAGTGGTCGACCAGCACCGGGAAATCGAGGTCGGGTCGCACCGAGCCGTAGAACGTGCCGCTCACCGTCTTTTCGCTGAAAACCATCATGAAGGGCGAGTAGCTGGCGCGCACCGTGGCGGCCGAAATGCCGACCGCGACGGCATGGCCGCCGGGCGCCAGCGCGTCGAACGCCAGCGCCTGGGTCTTGTCGTTGCTGACGGCGTCGAAGGAATAATCGACACCGAGGCCGCCGGCGATCTCCTTCACCTTCTTCACCGGGTCGTTGTCGGTGGCGGTGTTGATGGTGTGGCTGGCGCCAAAGGTCCGGGCCATCTCGAGCTTGTTGTCGAGAATGTCGGCCGCAATGATCTTCGACGCGCCCGACAGCATCGCACCCTGCACGGCATTGAGACCAACGCCGCCGCAGCCGATCACCAGCACGGTCGACCCGGCCTCGATCTTGGCATGACGCGTCACCGCGCCGACGCCGGTCGCCACGCAGCAGCCGACCAGCGCCGCCTGCGGCCATGGCATGTCCTTGCGGATCGGCACCACCATTTCCTCCGGCACCACGACCTCTTCGGCGAAGGTGCCGATGCGGGCCATCTGGTTGATGCCCTGGCCCTTGTGCTTGATGCGCAAGGTGCCGTCGTAGAGCGCACCCGGCGGCGAGCCGGCGCGGCCGATGCACAGCACGGTGCGGCCCTGGCTGCAGTAACGGCAGCGCCCGCAATGCGGCCGGAAGGAGAAGATCACATGGTCGCCGGGCTTCACCGTGGTGACGCCGGGGCCGCATTCCAGAATCTCGCCCGCCGCCTCATGACCGGGCACGATCGGCATCGGCGAGGGCCAGTCGCCGTTCATGACGTGCCAGTCGCTCTGGCAGACGCCGGCTGCCCTCATTTTCACCCGGACCTCGAGTGCCTTGGGCGGATCGAGCTCACATTCGAGAACCTGCAGAGGCTCGTTGGGCTTGAACAGAACGGCGGCCTTCATGATTTTCCTCCCGAAGCGTCGACGGCACTATATCATCGCCGCCATGAACAAAACCCTTCTCATCACCGGCGGCGCCTCGGGCATCGGCGCCGAAACCGCCCGCCGCGCGGCAACACGAGGCTACCGGATCGCGATCAACTACCGCTCGCGCGAGGCGCAGGCCAGGGCGGTCGTCGCCGACATCGAGGCCAAGGGCGGTAAGGCCATCGCCCTGGCTGGCGACATGGCGCGCGAGGCCGATATTCTCCGAATGTTCGAAGAGACCGAGCGGTCGCTGGGGCCCCTCACCCATCTCGTCAACAGTGCCGGCATCAGCACCGGCCCGGGCCGCGTCGACGCCTACGACGCCGCTGCTCTCGCCCACCTGTTCGCGGTGAACGTGGTCGGCCTGATGCTGTGCTGCCGCGAGGCCGCCCGCCGCATGTCGACGATGAACGGCGGCACGGGCGGGGCGATCGTCAATGTCTCGTCGATGGCCGCCACCCTGGGTGGACGCCTGGGGTCGTCGGCCTATGCCGCGACCAAGGGGGCGGTCGACGCCTTCACCAAGGGGTTTGCCCGGGAAGCCGCCGCCGAGGGCATCCGCGTGAACTCGATCAGGCCGGGGATGGTCATGACCGAGATGACGGAAGGCCGGCTGAAGGACACCGCTTTCCGCGCCGGCATCGAAGCATCGATTCCGATGCGGCGGGTCGGCCAGAGCCACGAAATCGCCGAAGCAATCCTGTGGCTCCTGTCGGACGAGTCGTCCTTCATCACCGGCGCGATGCTCGACGCGGCCGGCGGCGGCTACATCATTTAGGCGCGTTCACACTCGCCGGCAGGCGGCAGCACATTCATATGCGCGGGATCCCGCACAGTGCAGGGCCGACAAGAAAAGAGGCGCCGGGTTTCGGCGCCTCGCTTCTTTCTGAACCGTGCGGGCTCTCGCGCTTAACTACAAGCGCTGCCGCCCGCCAGCGCGCTTAGTTGCGAGCTTTGTCGACCAGCGCCTTTTCCTTGATCCACGGCATCATGTCGCGGAGCTTGGCGCCGATCTCCTCGATCGGATGCTCCGCCATCTTCTTGCGCATGGCCTTGAACGAGGCCTGGTTGACCTTGTTCTCCAGCATCCAGTCGCGGGCGAAGCGGCCCGACTGGATGTCGGCCAGCACGCGCTTCATCTCGGCCTTGGTCTCGTCGGTGACGATGCGCGGGCCCGAGCGGTACTCGCCGTACTCGGCGGTGTTGGAGATCGAGTAGTTCATGTTGGCGATGCCGCCCTCGTAGATCAGGTCGACGATCAGCTTGACCTCGTGCAGGCACTCGAAATAGGCCATTTCCGGCGCGTAGCCGGCCTCGACCAGGG
Source organism: uncultured Reyranella sp. (assembly GCA_937915145.1). GTDB lineage: Bacteria > Pseudomonadota > Alphaproteobacteria > Reyranellales > Reyranellaceae > Reyranella. The sequence goes on along the minus strand of CALDNT010000064.1, from coordinate 13,387 downwards.
TCTCGAAGCCCGCCTTGATCAACTCGACCAGGCCGCCACACAGCACGACCTGTTCGCCGAACAGGTCGGTCTCGCACTCTTCCTTGAAGCTGGTCTCGATGGTACCGGCGCGACCGCCGCCGATCGCCGAGGAGTAGCTGAGGCCGATCTCGAGCGCATTGCCCGAGGAATTCTGCGCCACCGCCACGAGGCAGGGCACGCCGCCGCCGCGCACATACTCGGAACGAACGGTATGGCCGGGGCCCTTGGGCGCGATCATGAACACGTCGATGTCCGACCGCGGCGAGATCAGGTTGAAATGGACATTGAGCCCGTGCGCGAAGGCAAGTGCTGAACCTGGCTTCATGTTGGGCGCGAGATCGGCGTTGTAGATATCCGACTGCAGCTCGTCCGGCGTCAACATCATGACGATGTCGCCCCACTTGGCGCCATCGGCCGGGGTCATCACCTTGAAGCCCGCACCCTCGGCCTTCTTGATCGTCGCCGAACCGGGCTTCAGCGCAATGCGCACGTCCTTCACGCCCGAATCCCGGAGGTTCATGGCGTGGGCATGGCCCTGGCTGCCGTACCCCACGACCAGGACCTTTTTCCCCTTGATCAGGTTCACGTCGGCGTCACGATCGTAATAGACACGCATTGGGGCCATTCCTCCTGGCAGTGTTTGCTCTGTCCTTCGACGGGGCTTACTAGACAACCCAACCCGCAAAGGCCAGCCTCGAATCCCATGTCAGCCCTTCGCTTTTCGCTCGCCCTCCTGTTCATCGCCCCCGCCCTGGGTGGCTGCGGTGATAGATATTCAACACTGCCGGTGCCGGGCGTCGCCGCCGCACCGATGCCGCAGATGAACCAAGCCATCGCCAGTTCGACGCCCGAGCAGGCCCGGCGGGGCATGGGCAACCATACCTGGTTCTGGACCCGGAGCTCCGGTCCGGCGCAGATCCATTATTCTACAGCTGACGGGCGGGATTTTGTCTGGATGGTCGGCGAGCGGCGGATCCTGGCCGGCGAATGGAAGGTCGATACCACCACCGGCGCCAGCGGCCAGCCGCTGACCCAGACCTGCCTACGCTATCCTGGCGTCAGGGCCCCCGGTCTCAGCGCCAACTGGGACTGCAGGCCCTCAGGCACGATGTTCATCGAAATGCAGGAGCGTGAGGCCGGCGATCCGCTGAGGTTCGCGGGACGCACCCAGGCGCAGTTCGTGCTGACCCAGACGCCGTCCAGCCTCGCCGAGGTCGAGGGCCGCGTCGCCGGCAGTCCGGTAAATCTCGGCTATTAGAGCGGCTCGCCACCGCGCGACATGGCGACGATGCCGGTACGGCCGACGTCGACCATGCCGAGCGACTCCATCAATCCGATGAAGGTCTGGACCTTGCCGGTCGTGCCAGTGACTTCGAAGACGAACGAGTCGGTCTTGGCATCGATCACCTTGGCGCGGAATACGTCGGCCAGGCGCAGCGCCTCAACGCGTTTCTCGCCGACGCCCTTGACCTTCACCAGCGCCAGTTCGCGTTCGATGTGGGGGCCCTCGACAGTCAGGTCGCGCACGCGATGCACCGGCACCAGCCGGTCAAGTTGCGCCATGATCTGCTCGATGATCATCGGCGTGCCCTTGGTGACGATGGTGATGCGCGACAGGCTCTCCTTGGCATCGGTCTCGGCGACGGTCAGGCTTTCGATGTTGTAGCCGCGGCCCGAAAACAGCCCGACCACACGCGCAAGAATGCCCGGCTCGTTGGCGACCAGGACGGAAACGGTATGGGCGGCGATGGAACTATCCTTGTTCACACCAGCACCATGCCTTCTTCCGACACCTTGCCGGCCTTGTCGTCGGGGCCCAGCAGCATCTCGTTGTGCGCCGCACCCGAGGGGATCATCGGGAAGCAGTTCTCCGCCTCGTCGACCAGCACGTCGACAACCACCGGCCGTTTGGTCTTGATCATCTCCTCGATCACGCCGTCGAGCTTGTCGGGTTCATGGCAACGCAGGCCGACCGCGCCGAAGGCGTCGGCGAGCTTGACGAAATCGGGTAGCGACTCCGAATAGCTCTCCGAATAACGCCCACCATGCAGCAGCTCCTGCCACTGGCGCACCATGCCCATGTAGTGATTGTTGAGAATGAAGATCTTCACCGGCAGATTGTACTGCGCGACGGTCGAGAGCTCCTGGATGTTCATCAAGATCGAGGCCTCGCCCGCCACGTCGATCACCAGCGCCTCGGGGTGGGCGATCTGCACACCCATGGCCGCGGGAAAGCCGTAGCCCATGGTGCCGAGGCCCCCCGAGGTCATCCAGCGGTTAGGCTGCTCGAACTTCAGGAACTGCGCCGCCCACATCTGGTGCTGACCCACCTCGGTCGTGATGTAGTGATCGGTGTTCTTGATGTGATGATAGAGCCGCTCGAGCGCGAACTGCGGCTTGATCGTCTCGCCGCCGGTCTTGTAGGCGAGACAGTTGCGCGCACGCCACGTCTCGATCTCGGCCCACCAGGCCTTGAGTGCCTTCAGATCGACCTTGGGCTGCTTTGCCTTCCAGAGCTTGATCATCTCCTCAAGTGCCAGCATCGCGTCGCCGACGATGGCGAGATCGACGCGCACGCTCTTGTTGATCGAGCTCGGGTCGATGTCGATGTGGATCTTCTTCGAGCCCGGCGAGAACTTGGTGAGGTTGCCGGTGATGCGGTCGTCGAAGCGCGCCCCGATGTTGATCATCACGTCGCAACCGTGCATCGCGAGATTGGCCTCGTAGGTGCCGTGCATGCCCAGCATGCCGAGGAACTGCTTGTCCGATGCCGGGAAGGTGCCCAATCCCATCAGCGTATTGGTGATGGGATAGCCCGTCATGCGGACGAACTGCGCCAGCAGCTTCGACGCCTTCGGTCCGGAATTGATGACGCCACCGCCGACATAGAAGACCGGCCGCTTGGCGCGCGCGATCATCTCGACCGCCTGTTCGATTTTCCGGGGGTCGGGCTTTGTCTGCGGGCGGTAGCTCTTGTGTTCCACCGGGATCTTGGGCGGCGCCACGTAGTCGTGCTTGTTCATCAGCACGTCCTTGGGCAGGTCGACGACGACCGGACCGGGACGGCCGGAGCGCGCCACATAGAAGGCCTCGTGCACCGTGCGGGCGAGATTGCCCACCGCCTTTACGAGGTAGTTGTGCTTGGTGCAGGGCCGCGTGATGCCGGTGGTGTCGGCTTCCTGGAAGGCATCGTTGCCGATCAGATGGGTCGGCACCTGGCCGGTGAGGCAAACGATGGGAATGGAATCCATCAGGGCGTCAGTGAGGCCGGTGACGGCATTGGTGGCACCGGGGCCGGAGGTCACCAGGACGACGCCGACCTTGCCGGTCGAACGGGCGTAACCTTCGGCGGCATGGACCGCCGCCTGCTCATGGCGCACCAGGATGTGGCGCAGCCGGTTCTGCTTGAACAGCGAATCGTAGATCGGCAGGACCGCGCCGCCGGGGTAGCCGAAGACGACCTCGACATCCTCGTCGATCAAGGCTTTCACCAACAGATCGGCGCCGGTCGTGGCAGACTCCTCGGGCTTCATCACTCAGTCTCCTCTGACAAATGTGCCGCAAAACGGGGTTTGCGGCGGCGCGGAAGATAGAGGCCGGGTTCTGGAGGGTCAACTCCAAAACGCATGAAACGTAAAGTTTCAGACCTCTGTTTTGGTCAAATATTGCGCGACTGCCGACGTTGAGCCGGACGAAAGAGGGTCCACCACCAAATCCGGGGTCAGCTGGTGCCGAAACCACGTCATCTGGCGTTTGGCATATTGGCGGGTGTGGTCGATGGCGATCTGGCGCGCCTTGTCGAGCTGCAGCTCGCCGCGGAAATGGCGAAAGAGTTCGGGTGCGCCGTGGGCCTTGAGGCCGGGCCAGCGCGGATCGGGAGACCGGTCGAAAACGGCACGGACTTCGGCCAGCACGCCCTGCCCGATCATGGCATCGAAGCGGGCTTCGATGCGCGTCCGCAACCAGGCCCGCTCGGGCGCCAGCAGGACAGTTGTAAAGCACCACGGTGCGGGTTCACCCGCGTCCCTCTGCCACTCGCTGAGCGGCCGACCCGTAGCTTCGACCACCTCCCAGGCACGAACATGACGCTGGCGATCACCGGGCTTCAGCCGGGTGACGATCGCAGGATCCTTTTCGGCCAGACGCGCGCGAAAGGCAGCGGGGCCGACGCGTTGCCATTCCGCGTTGGCCTGTTCGCGGATCGCCGGCGGTACGTCGGGAATGGCGGCTATTCCCTGCATCAAGGTGCGGAGATAGAGACCCGAGCCGCCGCACAGGATCGGCACGCCGCCACCGGCATGGCAGCGTTCGATCTCCGCCGAGGCGAGCGTACACCAGCGCGCCGCCGACAATATCTCGCTGAGCGGCAGCGTGCCGTAGAGCACATGCGGCGCACGGCGGCGCTCCTCGGCGGTGGGCTGCGCCGTCAGGACCGGAAACGCATCGTAGGTCTGCATGGCGTCGGCATTGATCACCGTGGCGCGTCCGTTCGCCCATCGCTGCTCGGCAAGGGCAAGCGCCAGCACCGACTTGCCGCTCGCAGTCGGGCCGGTGACGACGATGACGCGTCTGTTTTCCATGGCGGGCGAAAAGACACCGCTTAGGCGGTGATTGCAAATCGGGCGGAGCGGCCTTAGGGATCGCCGCACATGGAAAATGTCCTCGTCCTGATCGCCAATCCCGCGACACCCATCCTCGACGCCGCCGCCGTGCAGAGCGCCACGGACATATTGGTAGCGGGGGGCGCCGAAGTCGGTGCCGTCGACTGGCTGGCGCCAGGCGTCGCCTGCGACCTGCCGTTCGAAGGACCCGCGGAGAGTCCACCGGCATCCGTCATCCTGCCCGGCATCGACGCCGTCGTGCTTTCCGTCGAAGGACGGCGCAAGCGGCTGCTGGTGGCCGACATGGAATCGACCATGATCGAAAACGAAATGCTGGACGAGCTGGCCGAGTTCCTCGGTCTGCGCGAGACGATCGCCAGCATAACGGCGCGCGCCATGAACGGCGAAATCGATTTCGCCCAGGCGCTCGCCGAGCGCGTCAGGCTGCTGAGGGGCCTGCCCGTGTCCCGGCTCGACGAGGCAGCCGAGCGCATTCGCACGATGCCGGGCGGCGCCACCCTGATCGCCACGATGCACAAGTATGGCGGCTATTGCGCGCTGGTCTCGGGCGGCTTCACCTATTTCACCCGGATGATGCGCGAACGGCTGGGTTTCGATTTCGATGCCGCCAATACCCTGAACCACGACGGCCGGACGCTTGCCGGCACGGTCGCCCCGCCGATCCTCGGCAAGGAAGCCAAGCTCGCAACCCTCGAACGGCTGTGCGCCGAGCGTCGCCTCGAGCTTGGCCAGTCGCTCGCCGTCGGCGACGGCGCCAACGACCTGCCGATGTTGCAGGCCGCGGGGCTCGGCGTCGCCTTCCGCGCCAAGCCCGCAGTCGCTGCCCAGGTGCCGGCGCAGATCGTTCATAGCGACCTCACCGCATTGCTCTATCTGCAGGGCTATCGCCGCCGCGACTTTGCCGAAAGGAAAGACCCATGACCGAGGCCGTCCAGATCGTGCTTGCCCGGCGTCCGACGGGCGATGTCACCGCCGACTGCTTTCGCCAGGAATCCGTCACCTTGCCAGCGCTCGCCGACGGCCAGGTGCTGATTGCGTCACGGTTTCTTTCACTCGACCCCTATATGCGCCCGCGCATGACCGAACTGCGTTCCTACACGCCGCCGTTCGAGCTTGACCGGCCGCTGACCGGCGGCTCGGTCGGCGAGGTGGTCGAATCGAGGAACCCGCGCTACGCCAAAAGCGACACGGTGATGGGCATGCTGAACTGGGCCAGCCACACGCTTCACGACGGCAAGGGCCTGCGCAAGATCGATCCCGCGGCCGCCCCCCTGTCGGCCCATCTCGGCGTACTCGGCATGCCGAGCTTTACGGCCTGGTACGGCATCACCCGCATCTGCAAGCCCAAGGCCGGCGAGACGGCGTTCGTGTCGGCCGCAACCGGCGCGGTGGGCCAGGTGGCGGGTCAGCTCGCCAGACTGGCCGGCGCGCGCGTCGTGGGCTGCGCCGGCGACGACGAGAAATGCCGCTGGGCGGTGCGCGAGGCGGGCTACGACGCCTGCTTCAATCACCGGACCGAGCGCGACTACGGCGCGGTACTCGACAGGCTCTGCCCCCAGGGCGTCGATTCGGACTTCGAGAACGTCGGTGGTGCGATCTTCCACGCCGTGTTCGCGCGGCTGAACAATTTCGGCCGGCTCGCCTTCTGCGGCGCGATTTCCGAGTATCAGGATGCCGAACCGATGGCCGGCCCGCCCAAGATGTTCACCATCGTGCAGCGCCGCCTCACGATCCAGGGTTTCATCGTCTCCGATCACACAGCCCTGATGGGTGAGTTCGTGACCGAGGTCGGCGGGCTTGTGAAGGCCGGCACGCTGAAGAGCCGCGAGACCGTGGTCGACGGTCTGGCCGCGGCCCCGGAGGCTTTCATGGGCCTGCTCAAGGGCGAGAATTTCGGCAAGCTGGTGGTGAAGATCGGGTAGTCCCGACCGCGTCGGGTAACCCCCGGCCTTCAGGTCACATTCAGGTCACTTGGCGAGGCGCAGCGCCGCGAAGCGCGGATCGCCCTGACGTTCGAGGAACAGCAACACCGAGCGCTTCTTCTGCTGTTGCAGTTTGCCCACGATATCGGTGACTTCCTGCGGCAGGGTCACCGGCTTCTGGTCGACCTCGAGGATGATGTCGCCCGGCTGGAGTTGCTTGTCCGCCGCCGGACTGTTGGCCGCCACCTTGGTGATCACGACACCCTTCACCTGATCCGACAGGCCATACTTCTCGCGCAGCTGGTCGGACACTTTCTGCAGCGTGAGGCCCAGCTGCTCGATGGTCGAGGTCACCGGCTTGTCGGGGGTGACGGGCTTCGTGGGCGCGCCCTGGGCGGCGGCGTTTTGTTTGTCGGCCTCTTCCTGCTCGGCGACCCTGAGCTTCAGCGGCACTTCCTTGCCCTGACGCCAGACCGTGACATCGACGGTGCTGCCGACCCGGGCATTGGCGACGATCCGGGGGAAGCGGCGCAGGTCGAGCACCTCCTGGCCGCCGAAATTGACGATGATGTCGTTGCGCTTGAGCCCCGCATTGGCAGCCGGCCCATCGGCCACGACATTGGCTACCAGCACGCCACGCGCACGGTCGAGACCGAAACTGTCGGCGATATCGTCGGTAACGCTCTGGTAGCTGACACCGATCCAGCCGCGCTTGACGCGGCCGAACTCGCGCAGCTGGTCGGCGACCTGCTTGACGAGGTTGGACGGAATCGAGAAGGCGAGGCCGGCGTTGGTACCACTCGGCGAATAGATCGCGGTATTGACGCCGATCACTTCGCCGTTGCCGTTGAACAGTGGACCGCCCGAATTGCCCTTGTTGATGGCGGCGTCGGTCTGCAGGTAATCATCGAGCGAGTCGTTCAGCGACCGGCCGCGCGCCGAGATGATGCCGGCGGTCACGGAGTGGCCGAGGCCGAACGGATTGCCGATCGCGATCACCCAGTCGCCCACGCGCTCCTTGTCGGAATCGCCCCACTTGATGGCCGGCAGGGGCCGCTTGTTGGGCGGCTCGACCTTGAGCAGCGCCACGTCGATACGGCTGTCCGAGCCGATCAGCCTGGCCTTGAGCTGGGTGTCGTCGCGCAGGATGACGGTGATGTCCTCGGCGCCCTGGATGACATGGTTGTTGGTGACGATGTAGCCGTCACCGTCGATGATGAAACCGGAGCCGAGCGACGTGCCGCGGCGCTTCTGCTCCTCGCCGCCGCGCTTGTCGAAGAACTCCTTGAACAGCTCCTCGAACGGCGACCCCGGCGGAAGCTGCGGCATGTCGCGGAGCCTGGGGCCCTGCTGCGGCACGTTCTGGGTGGTGGTGATGTTGACGACGGTCGGCATCAGCTTGTCGACCAGCTCGGCGAAGCTTTCGGGTACATCGCGCGCACCCGCAGGCTGGGCCAGCGCCAAGCCGAATGCCGTCACGGCCGCGATCGCGGCACCTCGTGCAAAACCTTGAAAATCAGTGAAAATCACGTCCGACCTCCAACGGCGCTCAGGGCCAAACGGTCGGAACGGCCGGCGCCGCGCGTTCGAGTTGGTTCCTACATCAGCGATGATTATGGCGCAAATGAAGTGGACGTGATGTGGCGGATTGTTTGGGCTTTCCCGGGCTCCGGCGCAAAAAAATCCGGCAGCGTTGCAGGACTGCAACAGCCGCCGGACGGTATGGTTTTTGCCCAGCTCCTTCGGGCGCTATTTCTGGGCGGGCGGCGGACCTGCCGGATCGTTGAAGTAGCGGAAGAAGTCGGAATCGGGGCTCAGGACCATCGTCGATCCGCCCGATCCGAAGGCTTTCTTGTAGGCCTCCATACGCCGGTAAAAGCCATAGAAGTCCCGGTCCCGGCTGAACGCCTTGGCGTAGATCTCGGTGGCTTCGGCGTCGGCACTACCCATCGTCACCTGGGCCTTCAGTCCGGCATCGGCCTTGAAGACCGCGACTTCGCGATCTGCAGTGGCGGTGATGCGCGCCTTTTCCTCGTCGCCTTCGGCGCGGAGCTGGCCGGCCTCGCGCTCGCGGTCGGTCTTCATGCGATTGAACACCGATTGCGAGTTGGCCTGCGGCAGGTCGGCGCGCTTGATCCGCACATCGACCACTTCGACCCCCAGTTCCATCGTCTTGGCATTCACCCGCTTGGTGATGTCGTCCATCAGGGCGGCGCGCTGGTCGGTCAACACCGCATGCAGCGGCACCGAACTCAGAACGCCGCGGATTTCAGAATTGATCAGAGAATCCAGCAGGCCGCGCAGGGCCGGCTCGCCGCCCGGCACGGTCTCGGCGAACAGTTTGGCGGCAACGATCTTGAATCGCGCGTAGGCGTCGACCACCAGACGCTTCTGGTCGCCGGCGATGATCTCGAACTCCGCGGCTTCGAAATCGAGCAGGCGGCGGTCGATCCTCTGGACGTCCTGGACCAGCGGAATCTTGGCGTAGAGGCCGGGCGCGGTCTTGGGTTCGCCGACGATGGCGCCGAACTGGCGGACCAGCACCTGAATGGTCGGATTTACCGTGTAAAGGGTTTGCGTGACCAGGAAGGCGGCAACCGCCAGGACGATCACGAGCACAATCGAACGGTTGCTCATCGTGTGGCTCCCTGGGCGGGCTGCTGGGTCTGGCGAGCCGGTTGGGTCACGCCCTGGGTCTGCTTCGAATTCAGCTCCGGCAGCGGCAGGTAGGGCAGCACGCCGCCCGTACCGGTCGCGCTCTTGTCGACCAGCACCTTGTTCACGTTGGCCAGCACCTCTTCCATCGTATCGAGGTAGAGCCGCTCGGTCGTGATGTCCTTGGCCTTGGCGTACTGGTCATAGACCTGGGTGAAGCGCTGCGCGTCGCCGCTGGCGCGGGCCACGATCTGGGCCTTGTAGGCCTCGCCGCGCTGGATGATCGACTCGGCCTCGCCCTTGGCCCGCGGCAGCACCTGATTGCGGTAGGTGTTGGCCTCGTTGATGCTCTTTTCCTTGTCGGCACGCGCCGCCTGGACGTCGCGGAAGGCGGCGATCACCTCCTGCGGCGGATCGACCCGCAGCAGCTGGATTTGCGATACGCGAACGCCCAGACCGTATTCGTCGAGCATGCGCTGCAACAGATCCTTGGAATCCTGCTCGATGCGGCTGCGGCCCTCGGTCTGGGCAAACTGCAGGTTCGACTTGCCGATGATCTCGCGCATCGCCGCCTCGGCACCGTCCCGCACGTTCTGTTCCTGATTGCGAACGTCGAACGCATACTTGAACACGTCCTTGATCTGCCACAGCACGGCATACTCGATGTCGACGATGTTCTCGTCGCCAGTCAGCATCAGGTTCTCGGTCGCGGTCGGGCGGGTACCACGGGCATATGGCGAGGTTTCGTTCTGGCCGGCGCGTCCACCGAGCACGACACGGCGCTGGTTCTGGACGTCGACGACTTCCACTTTGCCGATCGGGCTGGGCAGATTGTAGTGCAGCCCGGGATCGACCGGCTTGCCATAGGGCTTGCCGAAGACGAGCTGGATCGCCTGCTGGTTGGGCTGAACCCGGAAGAAGCCGGTAACCAGCCAGATCACCACGGCGGCCAGCACGACCAGGACGATGCCCTTGTAGGAGTTGAAGCCGCCCGGAATGAGATTCTTGAGCCGTTCCTGCCCCTTGCGGATGACGTCTTCCATATCAGGCGGACGACGCGACCCGAACGGACCACCGCCGCCGCCGCCCCATGGGCCGCCGCCGCCGCCGCCACCACCGCTACTGCCGCCACCACTGCCCCACGGGCCGCCACTGTTGTTATTCCATGCCATCGTTCACCTCAGGGTCCCGCGCCGGGCCGGCACGACGCATTGTCGCTTTTGATTTCAGGTAGCACTGCATATATGTGACGACAGCAACATCATCAATCAAGCGGCGACACGAAATTGCCACGAAGCAAAGGCGAGTGATCATGGCCGAATTGACGGAATCCGCCATTCGCAAGGTTCTCGAGACGGTTACCGACCCTGCCACAGGCGGAAACGTGGTGGCATCGGGCCTGCTGGGCGGGATCGCCATTCGCGGCGGTCACGTCGCCATCACGCTCGATGTCGACCCGGCCCGCGGCACCGCCCTGGAGCCACTGCGACAGGCCTGCGAGCAGGCGGTCCGTGCCATGGCGGGCGTGCTGTCGGCTACAGCCGTCATGACAGCCGAGCGCGCCGCCGCACCACCGCCCGCCCCTGCCGGCCACAGTCACGGCCACAATCATGGCCAGGGCGCCAAGACGACCGGCGGCGGCGGCCGTATCGACGTGCATGGCGTAAAGCACATCATTGCGGTCGCCTCGGGCAAGGGCGGGGTTGGCAAGTCGACCACCGCGGTCAATCTGGCGTTGGGCCTTGTGGCCAACGGCATCTCGACCGGCCTGCTCGACGCCGACATCTACGGTCCGTCGATGCCGCGCATGCTTGGCGTGACCGAGAAGCCCGAGTCGGCCGACGGCAAACAGCTCAAGCCGATCGAGCGCTATGGGCTGCGCACCATGTCGATCGGCTACATCGTCAACGAGGACACGCCGATGATCTGGCGCGGCCCGATGGTGTCGAGCGCGCTCGAACAGATGTTGCGTGACGTTCAGTGGGGCGAACTCGACGTGCTGGTGGTCGACATGCCGCCGGGCACCGGGGACGCCCAGCTCACGCTTGCCCAGCGCGTGGCGCTTGCCGGGGCGGTGATCGTCTCAACGCCACAGGACATTGCCCTGGTCGATGCCCGCAAGGGCCTCAACATGTTCCGCAAAGTCGCGGTGCCGGTGCTCGGCATCGTCGAGAACATGAGCTATTTCCTTTGCCCCAAGTGCGGCGAGCGCGCCGAGATCTTCGGCCATGGCGGGGCGCGCGAAGAGGCCGAGAAGCTCGGCGTGCCGTTCCTGGGCGAGGTGCCGTTGCATCTCGACATCCGCACGACCTCGGACAGCGGCCATCCGATCGTCGTCGCCCAGCCCGACAGCCCTCATTCCCAAGTCTACAAGAACATCGCCGGCCGGGTGTGGAAGCAGCTCTCCGCCAACCAGCGCGGCGCGCGCAAGGCCCCGACCATCGTGGTCCGCTAACCGCGCTTCCTGCCTCCGGTGGAGCGCCGCTTCGGCTGCCACTTGCCGACCATGCCGTGCACGCCGATCATCGATCCCGCGACGAGCTCCAACGCGAGAAAACGGCGCTCCTCGACCCAGCCGGGAAGCTGGATGTTGAGAGCGAGATCACGGCGGAAACCGAACTGGTTATAGTACTCGGGATCGCCGACCAGCACGATCCGGCTGTGGCCCTGCATGCGCGACTGCGCCATCGCATGCCACATCAAGGCCTTGCCGTAACCCAGCCCCCGCAGTTCGGGCGCGATGGCGAGCGGGCCCAGAAGGACAGCCGGCCAGCGCTCCGAAATCGTGATCGGCCAGTTGCGAATCGACGCCACCATGCGGCCCTTCTGGTCGATGGCGACGAAGCAGAGTTCCTTGATCGGCTTCACGTCCTCGCGCAGGCGATAGACCGTCTTATGCTGGCGGTCCGGCCCGAACGCCGCCTCGTTCATCGCCTCGACAGCAGCCGAATCGCGCGCCCGTTCACGCAGCAGGCGCAGCCGGCCAGGATCGCGGATCACGGTACCGCGCCGCGGAGCATCGGCCTCGGCCACTAGTCTTGGCCAAGCGCTGCCATCAGTTCACGCCACTCGCGCGCACTGAGGCCACTCGACTTCTGGTCTACCTTCTCGCCGGCCAGCAGGCGCTTGACGATGGCCAGCCCGGTCTTCGACAGGTGGGCGCCGCCCATGCGGTATTCCATGAAGGCGTCGTGGCTGATCGGGCACCACCGCTTCAGCGTGTCGATCATGACGTCGGCATAGACGCGGATTTCGTACTGGGCATGGGCGTCGGCGCGCAGCGACAGGAAATGCATGAGGTTGTGGAGGTTCGTCTTCCAGTACCACTGGGTATAGAAGGCAAGCGACAGATTCATGCGCGCGAGCTCGCGTGCCAGGCCCGAACGCTCGGGGTCGAGTGGCTCGCCGGTCTCGCCCTCGTTCAGCATCTCCATGTAGTGCTCGTAGACCAGCTCGGAGTCCTTGCGGAGCAGCGTGAACACCCGCTCGGCCTCTTTGCCGGTCAGCGCCGCGTCGCGACCCTGGCGGTTGGCTTTGCTTTGCGCCGCCAGATTCTCGGGCTTCGGGATGTAGAATTCGTTGTCGAGGATCGAGTAGCGCGCCGAATACTCGTTCACATTGGCGGTGCGATGGCGAATCCACTGGCGGGCCACGAAGATCGGCAGCTTCACGTGGTATTTGATTTCGCACATCTCGAACGGCGTCGTATGGCGGTGCCGCATGAGATAGTTGATCAGGCCACGATCCTCGCTCACCTTTTTGGTGCCGCGCCCGTACGAAACGCGAGCCGCCTGCACGATCGCGGCATCGTCGCCCATATAATCGACGACGCGGACGAAGCCGTGATCGAGCACCGGCAGGGCCTGATAGAGAATCTCCTCCAGCGCCGGCGCGATCGGCCGAAGGGTCGGTTGCGCGCCGGCCCGGGCGTGGTCGATTTCAGCCTGTTGATCGGTGGAGAGGGGCATTTTCATTGGTCCTTGGTTGGCCGCGGACTCTATGGCTGGCGGGCGGGCCCTTCCATGGGGAAATCACGAGGTCCACAGGACGCCTTCAAAATGCCGAACGGAACGCCTATATTGGTGCTGTCGGGAGACCGACTATGGCGATAAACGCCGCGTGACATAAGCGTTTCGGACCCGGGGGCGGTACCCGGCGCCTCCACCA
>CALDNT010000063.1 GCA_937915145.1 uncultured Reyranella sp. | reverse complement strand
AGGAGGGTCCCTTTTGGACGCCGATCCGGGGTCCCTTTTGAATGCCGATTGACAAACGTCTCGCCAGGCTGCCGATGGCTGGTCGACGGCGACGTTGTCAGACCATTGCCGATAGCATCGGCCACAATCACGCAGTAGCGGTCGGTGTCGAGCGCCCTGTCCGGTCCGATGAGGAAGTCCAGGCGATGATGGCTCGAGCCGATCGCGGTGACGCCAAGAATCACATTGGAACGATCGGCATTCATTGCGCCGTGCAAGACATAGGACAGCACGAATTCGCGTATGGTCTCGCCACTTTCAAGGCGGAAGTCACCGAGATCGAGGTAGCGATGTTCTCGGTTGATCCATCCAGGTTGTAGTGGCGGGTGGCGGTCCATCAGAAGACGATGACGGTACGGACGGCTTCGCCGCGCGTCATGGCGGCAAAGCCGTCGTTGATCTCGCCTAAGGAGATCCGCCGCGTGATCAGTTCGTCGAGCTTCAAGCGTCCGTCAAGATAGAGCTGGGCAAGCCACGGGAAGTCACGTCGCGGTCGGGCACCACCATAACTGGACCGTATCATCCGCTTTTCGCCCATCATCGAGCCGAACCGCAACGAAACCATCTGGTTCACGTTGGTTTTACCGAGGATTACGATTTCTGCTCCAGGGCGCGCGACTTCAAAAGTTGTTTGCAACGCCTTCTCATTGCCGGCGCATTCGAGAACATAGTCGGCTCCGCGACCGGCGGTCAGTTCTTTGACTTGGGCGACCAGATCGTTGGCTCTGGCGTCGATGGTATGGGTGGCACCGAAGGTCCGGGCTATCTCCAAGCGCCTGGCGTCCGGGTCGATCGCGATGACTGCCTCCGCCCGTTCCAGCATGGCACCCTGCACGGCGTTGAGCCCGACCGCACCACAACCTATGACAGCCACCGACGCACCAGCCGCGATACGCGCCATACGGCTGGCACCGCCTACGCCCGTCATCACGCCACAACCGATCAGGCACGCACGGTCGAATGGAATTGCCTTGGGAACAGTGACGGCGCTGCTCTCATGCACGATGCTGCATTCGGCGTGAGACGACACAGCGGAAAAGTGATTAAGCCGCTGTCCGTCAAGCGCAAGCCGAGAGCGGCCGTCGAGCAGAGCTCCCTGCCCGTTATGCAGATTGTGGAGCTCACAGAGGATTGGCTGTCCCCGGTCGCAATAGAAGCAATGGCCGCAGGTAGGGTTCCACGAGCACACGACGTGATCTCCGGGCCGTACAAGAGTCACATCCTGGCCGACAGCCTCGACGATGCCGGCGCCCTCGTGACCAAGAATGACCGGCAATGGCCACGACAGCTGACCTTGAATGATTTCGAGGTCGGTATGGCAGAGACCACTCGCCTTGTTGCGCACCAGCACGTCGGATGGCTTCAGCTCCTCAGCGGTCACCTGGCGAACAACCAGCGGCGCGCCGACGCGTTCAAGCACGGCGGCCATGAAGTGCATCAGTTTGCTCGCGCTGCCGGTGCGTCGAGGTCCCGTACCTTCTCGGCTCCGGCATAAAGGATCTTGGTCTGCCGATCGACGAGGTCCCTATGGTAGGCCACGGCCGCTGGATGGAACGCGGCCATGGGCGAGGGATCGAGGTCGAAATGTCTGTAGGTGTCGACGCCGCGCACCAGCATGGCACTGTCACGCACGGGCGTGAGTTGCCGCACATGGGTGGGGATATAGCGGACAGCATAGCCGACGCGCCGGTGATCAGCCTGGTTCGGCGAAGAGCCGTGGATAAGGCGGACATGGTGAAGCGAGATTTCACCGGGCCGCAGCACGATATCGACCGCCATCTTCTGGTCGACCTCGACCATGATTTCTTGGCCGCGGCTGAGCATGTTTCGCTCGTCGAATGTGTCTTTGTGCGCAACCTGGTCGCCGTGCGAACCAGGGATCACCCTCATGCAGCCCGATTGGACCGTGCTGGGTGTAAAAGCGATCCAGGCGGTGACGATTTCGGGCTTCGAAAGACCCCAGTAAGTCGAGTCCTGATGCCAGCTCACAAAGCTCGGATCGTGTGCGCCCTTGGTAAAGAATCCACTTCCCCAGGCGAGGATATTGGGCCCGATGATGTCCTCGACCGCGTCGAGAACCTTGGGATGACGCACAAGATCTTCGAGCCATGGCAGGAGCAGGTGGGGCTTCATGTTGGTTTTTCGTGAGATCGTCCCGCCTTCGCGTGCTTCAAGGTCGCGTAGCCTGCGCTCGCACTCTACAGCGTCGGCCTCCGGCGTGATCCGGATCGGGAAAAGGAAACCATCGCGATGATATTGATCGACTTCAGCGTGGGAAAGACTCTTGTACTTAGTTCGCACTGTGCTCGCGTCGGACATCATACGGCCTCCCAGCGAATGAGTTTCGGATCACGCCCACTCGGACCTGCCGAATACTTCTGGCGCTATCAGCGAACGACAATGGCAAATTGTGGCCCCTGATCCGAATCTTGTTTTCCCTGTTCCCGTTCCAAAATTCCCTGTTCATGAGATTCAAATTCCCTGTTCCAGAATTGGCCCATTCACCCGGAAAGACCCGTAAACCGAGCCCTATTGCATTCTAGGTCGGATCAGATCGGCCCTGATTCGGCGAAATTCCCTGCTAATTTCCCTGTTAGCAGGGAATTTACCGTGGAGAGCGGTTCGACGGCGACTGCGCCCACAGCCACGGCGCTCCGAAAATCCATTGATTTCCAATGATTTGCTGCCGGACGTGGGTCGCCGCGAGTAACGATCCGCGCGACCGCACGCCATCGAAATTCGGCGCCGGAAGGCGACGGCGCGAAGCGAACGCTCTCAACGAGACCTGGGAGAACTCATCCCGCGCTTTCGATGTGCGGTCATCCAGTCCCAGGTGGTGCGGATGATGCTGTCTAGATCCGAACAGCGGGGACGCCACTTCAATGCCGCGTTCGCCAGCGACGCGTCGGCGATGAGAACCGGCGGATCGCCCGGTCGCCTGGCCTCGGCGTCGGCAACGATGACCCGGCCGGTGATCGCCCGCGACCGAGCGATGACTTCGTTGATGCTGATGCCCTGCCCCGAACCCAGATTGAACGCCGAATACTGTCCTTGCCGGCATGCCGAGAGAGCCGCGACATGGGCCGAAGCGAGATCGCTGACATGGACGTAATCGCGAACGCAGGTGCCATCCGACGTGTCGTAGTCGGTGCCGAAAACCGAAATGCTGCGGCGCGTGCCGAGTGCGGCCTGCAGCACCAGGGGAATGAGGTGCGTTTCGGGATCGTGCTCCTCGCCAAGTTCACCTTTTGAATCGGCGCCCGCGGCATTGAAGTAGCGCAGCGCGATGGCTCCGATGCCGTGCGCCGCACAGGCATCGCGCAGGATCTCCTCCCCCATGCGCTTGGATCGGCCGTAAGCATTGATCGGCGCCTGCATCGTGGACTCGACGATCGGCAAGCGCTCCGGCATGCCGTAGATCGCGCAGGAACTGGAAAACACGATCGAGCCGACGTCGTGCGCCCGCATGGTCTCCAGCAGAGTGACTACGCTGGCGACATTGGCCCGGTAATAGAGCGTCGGCTCATGCACCGATTCGCCGACGTTGATAAGGCCGGCGAAGTTGATGACGGCGTCGGGGCGATGCCGGCGCATTGCAGCCCCCAGCACCGTCGGATCGTTGAGGTCCCCCTGCTCCAGCGGCCCCCATTTCACAGCCCAGGCGTGACCCGTCGCAAGGCTGTCGTAGACGATCGGCAGGTGCCCCGCCTCGGCAAGGGCCTTGCACGTATGTGAACCGATATATCCAGCGCCGCCCGCAACCAACACACGCATAACCGATCCCTCTGACCCGAGACGAAGCCTAGTCGATCGGCCGGGTTGGCCGCACGTCCGGTTTCCCCACCGGCGTCGAACCTACAGGCGCCAGAGCGCGACCCCGGACGGGGTCGTCGCCCGGTCGAGCACGGCCTGAATATCGGCGACGAAACCGCCCTCCGGCCGCAGCAGGCCCCGCACCAGGTTCCAGCCACCTTCGCGATAGCTGCTGTGGGCGACAGACAGCACGACGGCGTCGGCAGGCTTGAGTTCGTCGAACGCGGTCAACTTCAAGCCATACTCCCGCTTCAGCAGATCGCCGTCCGCCATGGGGTCATGCAGCTGGGTCGCGATGCCGAAATCGTTCAGCTCGTTCACGATATCGACAACCCGCGTGTTGCGGATGTCGGGAACGTTCTCCTTGAAGGTGACGCCGAGCACCGTCACCAGCGGCCGCCCGTTGCCGGCGCTTCGCATGATGCTGCGCGCCACCCGGTTGGCGACGTAGAACCCCATGCTGTCGTTGACCCGGCGCCCGGACTGGATGACATGCGGATGGTAACCGACCGCCTCGGCCTTGTGGGCGATGTAGAACGGATCGACCCCGATGCAATGGCCGCCGACAAGCCCCGGCCGGAACGGCAGGAAGTTCCACTTGGTGCCCGCCGCCTCCAGTACATCGTGCGTGTCGACACCGAGCCGGTCGCAGATCAGGGCGACTTCGTTGATCAGTGCAATGTTGACGTCGCGCTGGGTATTCTCGAGGACCTTGGCGAATTCTGCGACCCTGATGGACGGTGCGCGGTGCGTGCCGGCGAGGACGACATGACGGTACGTCGTGTCAACGATATCGAGCGTCTCGGGCGTATCGGCGGACACGATCTTCAGGATGTTGTCGAAACGGCGTTCGCGGTCACCGGGATTGATGCGCTCCGGCGAGTAACCGACATTGAAGTCGGCTTTCCACTTGAGGCCCGAGGTCTTCTCGAGAACCGGAATGCAGATTTCCTCCGTGACCCCGGGGTACACGGTTGATTCATAGACGACAATATCTCCGCGCTTGAGCACCGCGCCGATCGTCGCCGAGGCGCGCTTCAGCGGCTCGAGGTCGGGGGTCTTGCTGGCGTCGATCGGCGTTGGAACAGTGACAATATGGAAGTCGGCACCGCGCAGGTCGTCCGGCGACGAAGAAAACCGGAGCCCGGGCGCGCGCAAGGCGTTGCCCTCGACCTCGCGGGTCCGATCGTGCCCTTGCGACAGTTCCAGGACACGCGTGGTGTCGATGTCGAAGCCGACGACCTCAAAGCCCGCCCGGCCGAACGTGGTCGCGACAGGCAGGCCGACATAGCCCAGCCCCAGGACAGAAATACTTCGCCGCATGCTTTCCATTTTACCACGGGGCCAATCGACCCTGACTCCCATTAGCCTCTTAAGCCCGGCACGCGTGGCATCAGCCTCGCCGCACCGACAAGATACATCCGACACATGTCGATGAACGACAGGTCATAGACGCCGGTCGCCGTAATCCAGCGGCCGGAAATCAAGCGGCCAAATCCGAGCAGCCGCCACTTTGCCCGCGCGAGAATGAACCTGACAATGCTTCCTCGCGCATAAGGCGGCAGGAAGCGCAACGGGCCCATCAGATTGTCGGCGTGATGCTCGCCGCCGTGGCTGAGGTTCCCAAGGGAGGCATGTTCCTTGTTGGGCAGGCCGCCATGCTCGCCGTAATGCCGCCTCGGCATGTAGGCGGCCGCGCCCTTGCCCATGGCAAACCATTGCAGATAGGCGTCGAACGAAAAATACCGCGTCAGATCGTACTTCGACGATGCATACTCGAAGTACTCGAGCAGGATTTTCGCAACGGTTGCATTGATTATATAGGCGACAAGTGGCGATGTGTGGACCCGAAGCCACCCAGACCGGCCTTCCGACAAGGCCAGTAACCGCGGACTGCCCTGGTAGAGATAACCCCAGGCACGCTCGTTCGTCTCCGGCCAGAAGACCGGAAAGTCGCCCATTCTCCGGCACGGCACGAAATCGGACTCGCAGATCAGCGTATAGCCCGAAAGCTGGGCTGCCTTCT
>CALDNT010000062.1 GCA_937915145.1 uncultured Reyranella sp. | reverse complement strand
AAGGGCAAGACCGGCACCTACTTCGGCCTGTGGGCGCTCGCGACTAAGCTCGCGACGGCGATCGGAGCTGCAGGCTCGCTTCCAGTCGCGGCCCTGCTCGGCTTCAACCCGGCCCGCGGCGAGTACAGCACGTCGGCCCTGATCGTCGTCTATATCGCGGTGCCGGTCATGATCAAGATCGCCGCCGCGCTGCTGATCTGGTTCATCCGTATCGAGGCCGAGCGCGGCTCAGTGCACGACTCGATGATGGGCCGCGCCTGAAAGCTAGGCGAGGAACCCGAGACGCTGCGGTTGGCGAAGGCCGAAATCGCGCTGCAATCCCCAGCAGCCCCGGGCCAAGGTCGCGAAGACGCTGCGGAAATCGATGCCGTACTTCAAGTCGCCATCCTGCAGATCGGTGAGCGACGGATAGGCGCCATACAGGCCGCCCTTCACACCACCGCCGAGGACAAACTGCGGCGCCGCCGCGCCATGATCGGTGCCGCCGCTGGCGTTCTGCCGAACCCGACGGCCGAATTCCGAGTAGGTCATGACGACCACGTCGTTCCACAGACCGGCGGCGATCAGGTTCTTGCGCAAGGTGGCAAGGCCCGCGCCGAGGATTCCAAGCAGGCGCTCATGGGCCGGTGCCTGGTTGGCGTGGGTGTCGAAGCCGCCCAGCGCAAGCTTGATCGCGACCACCGGCGCTTTCGCCGCCAGCAGCCGGGTCGCCAGATCGAGCTGCCGGCCAAGGCCATTGTCCTGGCTGTAGGCAAAGGTGGGTGCCGGCGCCGCGCGAAGCCTGTCACGCAGTCCCGCTGCCGCGGCATTGATCTCGCGGCGGACGCCGAGCAGATGGCGCAACGCCGGATTACCGTCATCGGACACGCCGGCCGTTTCCGTCATCGCGCCGGCCTGCCGCAGGAAATTCTCGGCATCCTGCATCACGATGGTGCGCAGCGCCGGACCGGTCATCGGCAGGGCGTTGGTGTCGGCGACGATGGCATCGACGGCCGCCCCTTGGGGCAGGCTGATGGACTGAAAGGCCTGGGCGATCCAGCCTTCACTCAAGGTCTGGCTTGCCGCCGAGGCGGTATCCCAGATCTCGATCGAACGGAAGTGCGAGCGATTGGGATATGGGTAGCCCACTCCCTGCAGGATCGCGAAGTCCCCGGCCTTCCACGACTCCAGCAACGGCTCGAGTTTGTTGTGCAGGCCAACCTTTTCATCCAGCGGCAGGATGCGCTCGCGGGCGACGCCGATCCCGCCCCGCAGCTCGCGGTACCTCGGATCGGCGTAGGGAACGAGCGTGTTCAGCCCATCGTTGCCGCCCTTGAGCTCGATCAGAAGCAGGATCCGGCCCATGGCGCGTCCCTCACTTCAATTGATAGGCGGGGTCGAGCAGCACCGCCGCCACGACTTCGCCGGGTGTGCCCGCGGTGTCGACCGGATCGATCGGAAGACGCGGCAGCAGGGTGCGGATCAGGGTGGCGCCGTCGGCGTTGCTGAGCGCGGCGCCAAGACGGGCCGCCGCGCCGGCATCGCGCAGGCTGCGGCCTTCGACCGGGCGTGCCGGCTCCATCATCTGCACCATGCCCTCGTCGGGCGGCAGCTGCTGGCGGCGGTCAGTACGCCGATTGGGTCGCGCCGCCATGTTCATGCCGGCCTCCATCGGCGCCACCGTCGTCGCCTCGACGATGCGCCGCAGGAATTGCTGGCGTAGCAGCAGCGTGTAGGTGGAGATCCAGCTTTCGCCACCAGCCCATCCCTTGACGTTGGGCGGATCGAACGGCACCTGGCCCAGACCCTGCATCATGCGAACGAGTTGGGTCTTCTCCGGCACCGGCAGCCCGAGGACGCGCACCGTGCCGACGGTCAGATCGATCGGCGACTTGATCAAGGCACCGCGATTGGCCGGGTCGCGGAACGCCTGCGACAGCAGCAGGGATCGCAACAGCGGTTTGACCTCATATCCGCCGTCGCGAAACGACGACGCTAACCGCTTGACCGCGGCCGCATCGGGTTTGAGCGACACGAACTCGCGCCACATCTTCTCGACGATGGTCTCGGCGGTGCGGGGGTGGGCGAGCAGGATGGCGACGATCTCGTCGCCGCTGAAGCGTCCGGTCCGCCCAAGGAATGTCTTGTCGCCGTCGTCGTGAAGCTGCGGGCGGTTCAAGAACTCGCCGGTTTCGCGATTGATGCTCCGGCCGGTAAAGGCCCTTGCCGCCGCCTTGATGTCGGCCTCGCTGTAGTGGCCTTCACCCAACGTAAAGAGTTCCAGCAGCTCGCGGGCCAAGTTCTCGTTGGGCTCGTCGGCAACGCTTCGGATCCCGTCGAGATAGATCAGCATCGCCGGATCGCGCGCCACGGCCTTGAGCAGGGTCGCGAAATTTCCCAGCGCCTCGCGGCGAAACAGCGCGTTCTGGCGAAACAATGCCGGTGCATAGCGCACCTTCAGCATCGAAGAGGTGAAATGGTTGTGCCAGAACAGCACCATCCGCTCGACCAGCGGCTGGTCGGTCGCGAGCATCTCTTCGACCCACCAGTTGCGCAGTTCGCGGCCCTGCTCCTGGACAGGCCGAGTGATCTGAAGCGGCTTGCCGTCAACGCCGGGCTTCCGTCCGGCCTCGGCCGCCCGCTGCTGGCGGCGAACCTCGGCAGGGCCCAGATTGATCCACGCGGGTGCCGGCGTTGCCGCCTGTGGCCGGAAATTGCCGAGAAGACG
>CALDNT010000061.1 GCA_937915145.1 uncultured Reyranella sp. | reverse complement strand
TTCCGGGATGAACCAGGATTCCCGGCATCCATGGTCCGGCAAAGGCATAGACGATGAACCCAAGGGTAATGACGACCAGCGCCCATCCCATGGTCCGCCGCGTCGCCTCGAGCACGACGATGGTCAGGGTCGTCCCCATCGCCACGTCGAGCGGATCGGGATTGCCGGTCTTGAATGCGATATCGTGAAAAATCGACGGCAAATAGAGCGACGACACCACGGCCGCACCGAACAGGGCCCAGTCGTAAAGCGGTACGCCACCGGGACTCAGCCATCCCTTGGCGGGAATTGTCACCCGGCTGCCACGGTGGCCGGCAAAGACGAGAAAGATCAGCCCCAGGACGAAGGCCATGTGAATGCCGCGGTGGGTCTGCTCGCGCAACAGACCGAACCCGGCTGTGTAGAAATGGAACACCGACAGCGCCAGCAGAAGCGCCACCACGATCCAGTTTCCACCGACGCCGAGCGGACGAAACTGCATGTCGGCATCGAATTCGCGTTCGAGTGCCGCCGCTTTCGCGTGGTCGATTTGCAGACTCAAGCGTTCCCCCGGATAGCCGCAGGCGATGCCTCAGGTGGTCACCGCGGCCCAGCCTCTACTTGATAAGGCCCTTTTCCTTGTAGAACTTCTCGGCGCCAGCATGGAGCGGAATTCCCAGCCCCTTCAACGCAGTGTCGAGTTTGATCGCCCGGCCTTTGGCATGTCCCGAGTCGAGCAGCTTTCGGGTGTTGGGATTCCAAAGCGCGGCGGTGATGCCATAGATCAGGGCTTCAGGCAGCTTCGAAGATGTCGCCCAGATCGCGTTGACGCTGACCGTTTTCACTCCGGCCACGTTCTTGTAGGCGGTATCCGGGATCTCATCGGCACCAAAGAAGCTGTACTGCTTGAGCAGTTTCTCGGCGTCGGGACCGTCGATCGGAACAAGATCGATCCCGGTCGTTGCAGCGAGTTCGGAGATCGCGCCCTGCGGCCAGCCGCTGACACTGAAGAACGCATCGAGCGCGCCATCCTTAAGCTTGTCGGCAGCCTGCTGAGGCTTGAGATACTCCGCCTTGATGTCCTTCTCGGTCATGCCGTAGGCCGCCAGGATGAGCCGGGCATCGACCAGCGTGCCTGAACCGGGCTCATCCAGCGACATACGCTTGCCCTTCAGATCCTTGATCGATTTGATGCCGGATCCCTTGCGAACCACCAGATGGAAGCTCTCGGGATAGAGGTTCGCGATGGCCCGCAGGGTGTCGACTTTCGGGCGGCCCTCATAGATTCCGGTGCCGGTGTATCCCCAATACGCCACGTCGGACTGCACAAAGCCCGACTGCATGCTGCCGCTCGCGATCGCATTGACGTTGGCAACCGATCCATTCGAGGCGACCGCCGTGGCGACCAGCCCCGGTACGCCGCACGAACCGCCGGCTGCGCAGTCGCGGGAACCAGGGGGATTGGAAATGGCGTTGGCAATCAGTCCACCGATCGGGAAGTAGGTGCCGGCCGTGCCACCCGTGCCGATTCGAAAGAACGTGATGTCCTGCGCGAAAGCCGGCATCCCGCCCAGCGCGGCAATACCCAGGCCGCCGAGCAGCGCGGTCCGGCGTTTGATCAACATGGCAAGCCTCCTTGACTGGCGGCGATTAAACCCTGTCCTGTCGAGCATCGCAATGATTGTGGCTCAGTTGACGCCAACTGCCCGGCTCAAGGTCGGCCCGATTTCGGCATGAATCACCATGTCGGCGCTGTCGTCCTGGTCGGTCGGCTCACGGTTGAGGATGACGAGCTTGGCGCCCCGGCGCTTGGCCATGCCAGGGAACCCGGCCGCTGGATAAACAACAAGCGAGCTGCCCAGCACGATGAAAAGATCGCACGTCATTGTTGCGTCCTGGGCGCGCGCCATCGGGATTTCCGGCATAGCCTGCCCGAACGAGATCGTGGCCGTCTTCACGATGCCCTCGCATTTGGCGCAGAGAGGAAGCCTGTCCTCATCCTGGAACGATTTTCGGATCTGCTCAAGTTCATGGCGGTGACCACAATCAAGACAGGTCGCGTAGGTCGTATTGCCGTGCAATTCGATCACCTTGGAATCCGGCACCCCC
Organism: uncultured Reyranella sp.; assembly: GCA_937915145.1. GTDB lineage: Bacteria > Pseudomonadota > Alphaproteobacteria > Reyranellales > Reyranellaceae > Reyranella. Next base: position 7,627 of record CALDNT010000061.1, on the reverse strand, counting down.
GAACGTTGGTGCAGGCCGTCGATGTTCTGGGTGATGATGGCGGTCATGCGACCCTGCTCAACCAGTTTGGTGAGTGCCCGGTGCCCGGCATTGGGCTCGGCCTTGAGCAAGGTCCCTTCAGTCGCGAATTTCCGGCGCCACGACTCCTGACGCATTTCTTCGGACGACATGAAATCGTCGAAATAGATCGGCTGATACTTCGTCCAGATCCCGCCTGGGGAACGAAAATCGGGAATGCCGGATTCGGTCGAGATGCCGGCGCCGGTAAACGCCACGATCCGCTTCGCCGACCCGATCATCTCCCGCAATCGTTCAATCTCGCCCATGCAGCCCCTCTCCCGCCTCGCGACCACGGCATCAGGGTAAGACGAATTCCCCAGTCAGGACAGCCAGCGCTTGCGCCTCTTGTAGTGCTTTGTGTCGCGGTATGACTTGCGCGCCCCGCCTTCGTTAAGGCCCAGGTAGAATTCCTTGATGTCAGAATTGTCCCGGAGCTTGTCGGCCGGTCCTTCTAGCACAATGCGGCCATTCTCCATGACGTAGCCGTGATCGGCCACGGCGAGAGCCATGGTGGCGTTCTGCTCGACCAGAAGGACCGAAAGCCGCTCCTGCTTCACCAGGCGGCTGACGATGCCGAAAATCTCCTCGACCAGCATCGGCGCCAGCCCGAGCGACGGCTCGTCAAGCAGCACCACCCTGGGTCGGCTCATCAAGGCACGGCCGATGGCCAGCATCTGCTGCTCGCCGCCCGAGAGGTAACCCGAGACCTGGGTGCTGCGCTCCTTGAGACGCGGGAAGTATGAATAGACGAGATCGATCCCCTGTTTCACGGCGCCGGCGGTCTGGACGTGGCCTCCGGCAATCAAATTTTCCTCGGTGGTCAGGTTCTCGAACACACGCCGTCCCTCGAACACCTGAACCAAGCCCATTCGCGTGACATCGTGGGCCCGCATACCGTCAATACGTTTGTCTCCGAGTTGTACGGCTCCCTTGGTGACCTCGCCGCGCTCGCTGCGCAGCACGCCGGAAATGGCCTTGAGCGTCGTCGTCTTGCCGGCGCCGTTGGCGCCCAGCAGGGTGGTGATCGTGCCCTCACCGACATCCATCGACACGCCCTTGAGTACGAGGATGACGCGGTCGTAGACGACTTCGATGTTGTTGATCGCCAGCATCGGCATTCCCGCTTTGGAAGGTTGGGCGGCGATCACTCGCCGCCCGTCCCTTCAGTTGATCAGGACTTCTTGGCGTTGGCGGCGTCGTCCGCCAGATGCTTCTGGATCACAGGGCGGAATCCCTGGAACCAATCCTTTGTCTTCACGAGCTTGCCGCCCTTGACGGTCCAGATCTGGACCCAGCCACCGCCCTCGTGGTCGGCCGGGGTAATCTCCATCGGTGGCACAAAACCACCCAGGGTGAACCCCTTGACCGCTTCCATGCCATTCTTGACCTGCTCGGAGGTCGGTACTTTCCCGCCGTTGGCTTTGATGGCGTTGCGCAAGGCCTCGACGTGCAGCGCCGCTACAAGCACACCGCGATTGTACAGGACGGTCGAGTCCATTTCCTTCGGCGGGGTCTTGCCCTGTGTCTTGTACATGGCCTCGATGTCCCTGATCACCGGGTAGTCCTTGCCGACACCGGCGAACTGGATGGTGTTGTAACCTTCGGCCACGCCCATGCCGCCGGCTGCGATGATATCGGCTTCAGAACTGGCCCAGACCAATCCAACCACCTTGCTGAGCGGGAAGCCTTTGCCCTTGAGATCCTTGATAAACACCGACGGCGCGCGCCCGAACAGGTGGGCGATGATGAAATCCGGCTTGAACCGGGCGGTGATGTCGAGGACCTGCGCCCCCATTTCAAGACCTGGCGCCGGTACGGCAAAAGTGCGCATTTCGAAGCCCTCGGCCTTGGCGAGATCCTCGAGAATTGGCAAAGGTTCCTTGCCCGCTGGATTGTCGTAGAAAATGTAGGCGATCTTCTTGCCCTTGAGCTTGCCACCCAGCTTCTCCTTGGCGAACTCCACCGCTGCACCGGCCTGCGACCAGTAGCTGGCCGCGATCGGGAAGGTGTAGGGATAACGCTTGCCGTCGGCGGCCGAGGCCGTGCCGAAGCCCGGTGAGGTGCCGAGCATCTTGTCTTCCTCGAGCTTCTTATTCAGCGCCGCCGTTTGCGGCGTACCGTAGAGGCCCTCAAGTACCGCACCTTCCTTCTTGAAACGTTCGTGTGCTTCGATGGCCGGCGGCACCTTGTATTCGTGGTCGATCTCGAGGACCTTGATCTTGTGACCCTCGACTCCGCCCTTGCTGTTCACAAGGGCGATATAGTCCTGATAGCCGGGGCACAGCACCGTGCCCACGTTCGCCGTCGGTCCGGTACGGTCGCATTGCAGGCCGAACACGATGTCTTGGGCGAAGACCTGGCCTCCACCTAGCGCCAGAGTGGCGGTCGTTGCCGCCACTCCCAGCCAACTTTTAACGAACCTCGTCATGGGTTCCTCCCTTCGCAGCTATGCCCCGCCCTAGTACGAGAAGGGCCAAACCCGGAAATAGCTCCGGATATTCCTCCACAGTCGGTTGAGCCCCTCGGGCTCGACGATCAAGAAGAAGATGATCAGGCCGCCAAAAACACCAAGACGCAGACCTGAGATGACGTTGGCCATCTGCGCCGCAGTGAAGAACAGAGACCCGACTTCCTCCATGAAAATACGGATAACGATGGGAAGCAATGTGATGAAAATCGCACCGAATATCGTTCCCAGTACCGAGCCCAGCCCGCCAATGATGATCATGGCCAGGTAGTCGATCGAGACGATGATCTGGAATTGCTCGTAGTTGGCGATCCCGAAATAGTAAGTGTAGAGCACGCCGCAGACCCCAGCAAAGAACGACGAGATGGCAAAGGCGAGCAGCTTGTAGCGGTAAATGTTGATGCCGATGATCTCGGCCGCGATATCCTGATCGCGCACCGCCACGAAGGCCCGACCGATTCGGCTGCGAACCAGGTTGAGCGTCGCCACGATGGCAAGCACGGCGAAGAACAGCAGGAAGAAATAGAGCCGCCCCTGGGTATCGAACTCGAACCCGAACAGACTCGGCCGGTCGACCTCGATCGACGCCTGTGCTCCGCCCGAGATCGCCGGCACGTGATTGATGGTCCACTCGATGATGAGCTGGCCGGCCAGGGTCGCGATTGCAAGATACAGGCCCTTGATGCGCAGACTGGGCATGCCGACGATGACGCCGATCAGCGCCGCCATCAACCCGCCTGCCGGCAGGGTGAGCCAGAAAGGCAAGTCGAGCCTTACCGCGAGGTTGGCGGCGGTATAGGCGCCGACCGACATGAAGGCACCATGACCGATCGATATCTGTCCGGTGTAGCCCACCAGGATGTTGAGCCCGAGAGCACCGACGATGGCGATGAAGATCAGGTTCAGGATCGACAGGTAATATTCGTGGACAACAAGCGGCACGATCACCACGAAGACGGCGGCGATCGCGACCATCGTCCACTTGGCAATAGGCAGCGGATAGAGCGCCATGTCGCCAGCGTAGGTCGTCTTGAAGACTCCGGATTCGCGATGGAACATGTCTACACGCGCTCGATTTGGCGTCGGCCGAAGATGCCGTACGGCCTGATCATGAGGACCAGAATCATCAGTACGTAAGGCGCGAAGTCCTTGGTGCCGCCACCGACATAGGGGTCCAGGTAGCCGGCTGCGAGGCTCTCGACGATGCCGATGATCAGACCACCGACCAGGGCACCGCCGATCGAATCGAGGCCGCCCAAGATCACTACCGGAAACACCTTGAGGCCGACCAGGGCAAGTTGCACGTCGACGCCCAGCATGGCGCCCCACACCACGCCCCCCAGTGCCGAGACGATGCCGGCCATCGCCCAGGCGATTGCGAAATAGCGCTCGACGTTGATGCCCATGGCCTGTGCGACCTGCTGGTTGTCAGCGACGGCGCGCATGGCGATACCCATGCGGCTCTTCTTGAAGAACCAGCTGAAGACAATGAAGAAGAGAATCGCCACCACCGCGCCGAGGACCTGGATCGGCGGCAGCGAGGCCGGGCCGATCGCTATCGGTTCATCGCCGATCGGCAACGGCAGGGCACGCGTCTCGATGCCGAGAACCAACGGACTCAGGCCGCGCAGTACGGCGGCAACGCCGATGGTCGCCATAATGACCGCCACCACCGGCCTGCCGAGCAATGGCCGCAGCACGACCTTCTCAAGACCGAAGCCGAAGCCGATCATGACCAGCAGCACGACGACGATGGCGGCGATCAGCGGTGCCTCCGCCCCCAGCACCGTCACCACGATCATGCCGGCCAGCATGACAAACTCACCCTGGGCGAAGTTGATTGCGTCCGTGGCCTTGTAGACAAGCACGAATCCCAGAGCGATCAGGGAGTACATCAGCCCGATCGAAGCGCCGCTCAGCAACAATGCGAAGGCGAACTCGAGGTCTTCAGACATCCTCTTTACGCTCCTTCAGCGAAACCTTGTTGTCCCCGGTGTGGGATCCATGCAGAGAAGAAAAGCCGGTTGCATGTTCCATCATGTTCATGCCGCCTTTCGGGCCGGCGCAGCAGCCGCCTCGCCGTGAATCGCGATGGTCGAGCTCAATGTCGACTTGCGGCCATCCTCGAACGTGATCTCCATGGTGACGTCGGCCGACGAGGCGCCATTATAGAAGGCCTCGATGACGCTGGCGTACTTTTCGGCGACAAAACGCCGGCGCACCTTGCGGGTGCGCGTCATTTCGGCGTCGTCGGCGTCCAGTTCCTTGTTCAACAGCAGGTAGCGCTTGACCTGCTGGACATCCGGCAGCGACGCATTGGCCTTGGCGATTTCCTCGCCGATCATGGCCGCAACCTCGGCCTTTCGGCTAAGATCCATGAAGCTGGTATAGGCTAGCCCCTGCTTCTCCGCCCAGGTCCCCACTGTTTGAATGTCGACGGCGATCATGGCGACGACGAACGACCGCTGGTCACCGAATGCTACGGCCTCACGGATGAACGGGCTGAACTTCAGCTTGTTCTCGATGAATTGCGGCGCGAAGGCCGAGCCATCGTTAAGCTTCCCGACATCCTTGGCACGGTCGATGATGACGAGGTGGCCCTGCTTGTCGAAAAAGCCCGCATCGCCGGTCTTCAGCCAGCCATCGGATGTGACGGTGTCGCGCGTCACCTCTTCCTGCTTAAAATAGCCCTTGAAAACATTGGGGCCCCTGAGGAGAACCTCGCCGCGATCGTCGATCTTGATTTCCACTCTCGGGATCGGCCGGCCGACGGTGTTGGGATTGGCCTCGGCGTCGGCCTGGCAGGCGATCAACGCGGAGGCCTCGGTGGCACCGTAGACCTGCTTGAGGTTGATGCCGAACGAGCGAAAGAAGCGGTAGGTATCCGGTCCGAGCGGCGCCCCGCCGGTGTAGCACCAGCGCGCCCTGCGCAAGCCGAGCTGGTCGCGCACCGGCCCGTAGACCAGCAATTCGCCGGCAACCAGGCCCAGCCGATCACCCAGCGACAGGTTCTTGCCGTCGGTCCGTTTGAGTTCGCAGCGTTCGGCGAGACCACGGAAGTACTCGAAGATGCGCCGTTTCATGGCGGAGGCATCGTTGCCCTTGATCTGCATCAGGGTGAGCATGTTCTCCCAGATGCGCGGTGGCGCCAGCATGGCGTCCGGTCCCAGTTCACGCAGATCACGTTGCACGGTCTCGGGGTTTTCCGGGCAGTTCGCCGTCAGTCGACCAACCAGCGCCAGGCCGAGCGAGAATTGCGCATCGCCAACCCAGGCCATCGGCAGGTAGGAAAGCCAGTTGTCGCCGGCCTTGATGTCGTTCACCTCCGCGAAGGATTCGGCGGTGGCGATCATGTTGCGATGGCTGAGCATCACGCCTTTGGGGGTGCCCGTGGTGCCCGAGGTGTAGGCGATCATCGCCGTGTCGTCGGCGCCGCCTTTGGCGACTTCGGCGTCATAGTAGCCGGGATTGACCTTGCCGGGCGTGCGGCCCTCCTCCAGCACGCTCGCAAACGACTTCAGGATCGGATCGTTGTAGAACGAGAGGCCGCGCGGATCATCGTAGATGATCCAGCGCAAATTCGGCAGTTGTCCCTTGAGCGACAGTACCTTGTCGACCTGCTCTTGATCTTCGGCAACGATGATCGAGGTCTCGGCGTGGTTCAGCACATAGACCAGCTCCGACGCGATCGAATCCTGGTAGACCGGCACGGAGATGCCACCCAGCGCCTGGGCGGAAAGCTGGGCGAAGTAGAGCTGCGGGCGGTTGTCGCCGACGACGGAAAGCTTGTCGCCGCGCTTGAAGCCGAGCGTTGCCAAGCCCAGTGCGAAGTCGCGGACGTTGTCGCGATAAGCCGTCCAATCGTAGGTTTGCCAGACGCCGCGCGTCTTCTCTCGGATACCGGCGCCCCTTGGATCCTGCTCAGCGTTGCGTTGCACGAGATTGGGCAAAGTCGACGTTGCGGCGCGATCCACCAGACTCATGCGCCCTCTCCACTTATTGCAGTGCCGAGATAGGCCTGAATGACGGCTGGGTCGCGCTGGACCTCCTCGGGCGTGCCGGCGGCGATGCACCGGCCGCGGTCAAGCACAACCACCAGGTCGGAAATGTCCATGACCACACCCATGTCGTGCTCGATCAGCACCACTGTGACGCCGCGCTCCTGGTTCACGTCCAGGATGTAGCGCGCCATGTCCTCTTTTTCATCCTGGTTCATGCCGCCCATCGGCTCATCGAGCAGCAGCAGGCTCGGTTCGACCGCCAGCGCGCGGCCGAGTTCGACGCGCTTGCGCAAGCCATAGGCCAGGGACGCGGTGGGTTGCTTGCGCAGATCCTGGAGCTTGAGGAAATCGATGATCTCCTCGCAGGCCGCGCGGTGCGCGATGTCTTCCTTCTGGGCCATGCCCCAGTAGACGACACTGGCAAGCACGCCCGCCTTCATGCGCACGTGACGTCCCAGCATCAGGTTGTCGAGGACGGTAAGACCGCTGAACAAGGCGATGTTCTGGAAAGTGCGGGCGATGCCAAGTGCGGCAATGTCGCTAGGCTTCTTCTGCGTGATGTCCCGACCGTCGAAAATGACGCGGCCTGTGTCGGGTTTGTAAAATCCCGAGATCATGTTCAGCAGCGAAGTCTTGCCGGCACCGTTGGGGCCGATGATGGAGACGATCGCACCGCGCGGCACTTCAAGCGAGACATCCTGCACAGCGACAACGCCGCCGAAACGCTTGGACACGCTTTCGACCACGAGCCGATTGTCGCCTGCTTGCACGGCCAGGCGCTGGGTGGATGACCCCACCATGAACCCTCCCTAAATCGCACGCTTAATGGTGCTTGTAATTGAAGTATCATGCTGGCTCCGGCAGGCGAACGCAATAAACTGCCTAGACCTAAATACGCCTTGGAGGCCTCGCCATGCCACGCCACGTCGTTTGCCTGACCTTCGACCACGACCACCTGTCCGGCTTCATCGCGCGTGGGCTGACGTCCCCAACCGCACTTTCGCGTGGCGAGTACGATACCGTGGTCATTCCACGCCTGATGACCTTGCTGGCGCGCTACGAGGTCAGGGCGACGTTCTTCACGCCAGGCCACACGATC
>CALDNT010000060.1 GCA_937915145.1 uncultured Reyranella sp. | reverse complement strand
AGCCCGGGATGGGCGTCGAGGCGATGCTGGCCTGCCACCGCTATCGCCTCGGGCGAAGCGAATTTGTTGCCCAATTGCATGGTCATGTCGCGCCGCTTGCCTGTGTGAATGCCGGAACAAAGGGAGCCAGTGTGGCGGAGTAAAAGAGAGCCAGTCCCGTTGCTAAAAAGAGCTCGTTAGAGCCCGCTGGTTGCTGCTTTTGGTTTTGTCTTGCCATGGGCAGTCGGCGTAGCGTAGCGGAGCCGGATGCTCATGGCAAGACGTCGCGAATCAGCCGTCCGGAGTTTCACCTCCTTTGCTGTCGGAATTAATTGTGTCACCAGCCGCCAAATCGCTATTACTCCGACCACTCTTTGCCGCCTTTCTTGAACTGGCGAGCCGATAACTGTCGCCATTCAGTTCAAGAATGTGGACATGGTGAGTCAGTCGATCCAGCAACGCCCCGGTGAGACGTTCCGAGCCAAAGACGCTGGTCCACTCATCGAACGGCAAGTTGCTGGTAACCAGCGTTGATCCCTGTTCGTAGCGCCGGCTGAAGACTTCAAATAGAAGTTCAGCGCCGACTGCCGTGAACGGAACGTAGCCCAACTCGTCGATGATTAGCAGGTCAACTCGGTCCAACTGCCTTTGAATGACACGCAACCGTCGCTCGTCACGGGCTTCCATCAATTCGTGAACCAGCGCGGCAGCGGTGACGAACAGCACGCTGTAATTCTTCTGGCAGGCAGCCAGACCCAAGGCCAGCGCGGTATGGGTCTTACCGGTGCCGGCTGGACCCAGTGCAATGCAATTCTCCCTGCGTTCGATCCACTCCCCGCGTGCCAGTTCCAGCACCATCGACTTGTTGAGGCTGGGAATCGCCTTGAATTCGAACGTATCCAGGCTCTTGGTCTGCGGGAACCGCGCTTGCCGAATACGCCGTTCAATTGCGCGTCGCTCCCGGTCAATTCGTTCCAGTTCGCACAAGCGCAGCAGGTAACGTGGATAGTCCGCCTGATCCTGTGCACACTCGAAGGCCACCTTCTCATATTCACGGCTAAAGGTCGGCAGTTTGAGCGCCTTGAGATAGTGCGCCAGCAGCACCTGCGGTGGAACCGTGGCATTCTGAATGGCGGCGCTCATGGCGACACCGCCCGGTCAGCCTGATTAGCATGCATCTGCAAGAGCGCCAGATAGGCTCGCACATCGGTGATGCCGACCGTCGCCTGCGGCAGATAAGGATAGTGCGTCAAATCCAGTCGCGGCATCTGACGTTCGATCTTGGCCAGCACCAGATGCTTGACCGCGTCGTAGCTCACCGCTGATAAGCGCAAGGCCTCTTCAACCGCGACGGCGACTTCCTCCTGACCGAAGTTCTCCATCAAGCGCAGGACTTGAATGTACTCCCGGCGACCATGCTTGCCCAAGCGGGCTTCCAGTAGCCGGCGCAGGGCATCGAAGTCGTCGGGCAATTCCCAATTCCGCAATGGCGCGGCTTGATCCAGTGCGCCGGGTTTGCGCTCCAACAGTGCCAAATAATGCAGTGGGTCGTAGATAAATTCTTCCTTGCTGTAGGACCGGAGGTGTTGGGCGATGACCTCGCTGCCGGACGAGATCACGACCCGGTCAGGATAGCCCCGGACAAAGACTTCATGGTGCCCATAGGCTGTCGGCACCGAGTAGTCATTGCAGCGGTAACGAACCAGCGACAGTGACGACACCCGCGTGGATACTTTCTCGCAGGGATCAAATTCAGCTCCGGGCAGCGGCAAGAAAGCTTTGCGATCGCGCTCCATTCGAACATGAATACTTTCGGTCTGCCCGCGCAAAACGGCGACCTTGCGCCTCTCACAGGCGTCAAGCAGTCGCTCATTGAACTCATCAATGCTGTGCACGCGCGGCAACGGCACCATGAAATTCCGGCGAGCAAATCCCACCAGACCTTCGACCTTGCCTTTGTCGTTGCCTTTGGCAGGACGGCCGAAGCGATCTTCAAACAGGTAGTGGCTTTGCAACTCGCTGAATGCTTTGGTTCGCTTTCGTGTGCCGTCACCCAGAATCTGCGCCACGGCAATCTTGGTGTTGTCATAGAGCACCGACAACGGTACCCCACCGATCCACTTGAAAGCGCTGACGTGGCCATCGAGAAACGCGTCGGTCGTTTCCGCCGGGTAGGCTTTGACGAAGATGGCATCCGAGTGCGGCAGGTCGAGGCAAAAGTAGTGAATCCTGGTCTTGACGCCACCCAAGTAAATATCGGCTTCGCCGAAATCCACCTGCGCCCGTCCGGCCATGTGGAACAGGGGAATGAAGACTTCCTTCTGCCGAACGCGTTCTTGCGCAACATACTCGCGGACGATGGTGTAACCACCGCTGAATCCATGTTCGTCCCGCAGACGCTCATAAATTCGCCGCGCAGTATGTCGCTGCTTCTTGAGAACGTCATGGTCAGTCAAGAGGATCTGTTCAATGATTCCAACAAACGGACCCAGCTTCGGCGATACCGGCGGCCCCTTTCGTTGGTACCCCGGCGGCAGCATATGCCGAATCATCTTGGAAACGGTTTTACGGCTCAGCCCGAACTGTCTGGCTGCGCCACGTTCGCTGAGGCCTTCGACCATCACAGCGCGTCTTACTTTGGCGTAGATATCCACTTCTCTATACATCCTCTCTGCCTTCCTCAGCCCTATAAGTGGGTCGAAGGATAGGCTTGAGGACTAGCTGGCCCTTAGGCCGCCACGTGGCTCCCTTTTACTCCGGCATTTACACGCGCTGTAGCTGCGTTTGCACAGCGTGGGCATGCGTGTGTAGCTGGAATTGACGCAAACAGCGCATACAGCGTCTACGCGTGTCTGCACAAATAAATCCTGTTTGCCCTTCAAAAACACTAAATACAAGACCAAAGCTAATATGTATTAGCTTT
>CALDNT010000059.1 GCA_937915145.1 uncultured Reyranella sp. | reverse complement strand
CCCAGCCCTGCAGCGCCGAGCGCGTAGCCGCGGGATCGGCGCCCAAGGTCAGACGATACGACGCCTTCCAGACCGGAACCTCGACGATGTAGGCGACGCGCACGGTGCGCTTGCCATTGCCGCGCGCCGACAGTTCGATGGTGCGCGCATCCTTGGCGTGGTTGCCCTGGATGGCGATCAGGGCATGGCCGACCTTGTCGCGCAGTGCCGGATCGGCGAACTGCAGGTTCTCGGCATCTTCAAGGATGAACTGCACCAGGCCGCGCTCGGTGAACAGGGTGATGCGCGTGCGGCTGGTCGTGCCCTTGTTGCCGCCGAGCGCAACGGTGTCTTCCTGGACCGAGACAATGCGGCCCGAGATGGCGCGGCTGCCGCCGACGGTGACCTGCGCGCCCTTCAGGGTCGCCAGCAGCTCGGCCGGCGATCCGAGCGAGGCCTGGTCGAACGGTAGGTCCCTGAAGGCCTGGGCGAGCGGCTCGCGTCCCGGCAGGCTGAGGCCGCCGACGCTGCCCTTGTCGTCGTAAACCACCAGGCTTTTGAGTACATCGTCGACCTGCTGCAGCGAGACCGTGAGCTTCAGCGTCGCATCGCCGTCGACGGTGGCTTCGTATTCGAAGTAACCCATTCCCCCGGACGACAGCATCACCCGCTTCAGGGCAAGATCCTGGGCGGCGACAAGGCCCGGAAACGAAAGAAGGCCCAACAGGACAAGGCTGGTCAGAAAGCGATGCATGAGGCCTCCCCGGCAATGCACGCGTACCGTGAGGGCGGACTATGACGCAACCGGGGCGGCGGTGCGACGAATCTACGAGAGTGCGTCTTTCAGGGCCTCGAACGGCAACAGCACGCATTCGTGCCGTGCCTTGTGCGCCTTGACCGGGATGAAGGCCGAGAATGGCTCGGCAGCGTTACCTTCCGCGCGACCGATCGCCCGCTCGGCATCGTGACGCATTTCGGCAATTCCGGCCGCGTCACGACCGACCGCCGCTGCCGCCAAGGCCGAGGCCGAGGCCTGACAGAGCAGGCAGCCGCGCACCTGATGGGCGATCTCTGCGATCCGTCCCTGGCCGTCGAGGAGGACATCGATGGTCACCCTGTCGCCGCACAACGGATTGTCGCGGCGTACCGACTTGGTCGGCGCCGCCAGTTTGCCTGCCCCGGTCCTGGCCTTTGCAAGTGCCACGATCCGGTCCTGGTAGAGCTGGTCGCTCATCGCAGGGTCCGGGCGGCGTGGCGCACGCCGGTCAGCAGGGCGTCGATGTCGGTCCGGTCGTTGTACGGTGCCATCGAGACCCGGGTCGTGCCGTCGAGATCGAAGCGGTCCATCAGCGGCTGGGCGCAATGATGGCCGGCACGCACGGCAACGCCGAAGGAATCCAGCGTCTGGGCGACGTCGTGTGGGTGCACGCCATCCAGCATGAACGACACGACGGGATAGCGGTTCTGCAGCCCGGCCGGGCCGAAGATCCGGGTGCCATCGATCTTCTGCAAGCCATCCATCAGCTGCTGGACCATCGTCATTTCGTGGGCATGCGCCCCCGTCCAGTCCAGCGCCATCATCCACTTGCAGGCGGCACCGAGGCCGATCGCAGGCCCGATCGGCGGCGTGCCGGCCTCGAAGCGGCGCGGCGGCGGCGCCCAGGTCGTCTCCGCCAGCGTAACGCGGCCGATCATCGAACCGCCGCCCATGAAGGGCGGCATGGCCTCCAGCAGCTCGGCCTTGGCCCACAGCACGCCGATGCCGTTGGGCCCATAGGATTTGTGCCCGGCGAAGACATAGAAATCGACGCCAAGCGCGGCCAGGTCGATCGGGCCGTGGGGTGCACGCTGCGCGCCGTCGAGCATGACCCTGGCGCCGACAGTCCTGGCGGCAGCAACGACGGCGCCGACATCGACCATCGCCCCGGTCACATTGGAGACGTGAGCGAGAGAGATCAGCTTGGTCCTGGGTGAAAGAAGCCCCGGCAATTTGTCGAGGTCGATACGGCCATCCAGCGTCACCGGGATCATGTCGAGCTCGATGCCGGCGCGGGAACGCAACATCTGCCACGGCACGATGTTGGAATGGTGCTCCAGTTCCGACAGCAGGATGCGATCGCCGGGCTTCAGGAGGGAACCGTAGGAATAGGCCACGAGATTGATCGCCGCGGTGCAGCCGCCGGTGAACACGACCTCCAGCGGCGGAACGCCCAGGAACGCCGCGACGTCGACGCGTGCGTTCTCGTAGGCGTCCGTCGCCCGCTCGGCGAGGCGATGCACACCCCGTAGTACGTTGGCACGGCCGGTGGTCTCGTAGGTCCGCACGGCATCGAGCACGGCGTCAGGCGTCTGCGCCGATGCGCCATTGTCGAGATAATGGACCGGCTTGCCGTCGATCATCTCTGCCAGAATCGGGAATTGTCCGCGAACAGCGGCACCGTCGAAACTCATGCCGGGCTCCGCGCCCGCCAGGCCGTCAGCGCCTCGGGTGTATCGATATCGGTGATCGCCGCCTCGCCGGCCATCTCGACCTCGCAAACCAGATCGGCATGCTCGCCAATCAGGTGCTTGGCACCGCTGTCGCCGGACAGGACGGCCATTTCAGGAAAAAACCGCCGCGCCCACAGTACCGGGTTGCCGCGCTTGCCGCCGACCGTGGGCACGCAAATGGCGCGCCCTTCGACAGGACTGAAGGCTGCGATCAGCCGGTTGAGCAGGCCGGATCCGACGCCAGGCATGTCGCCGAGCTGAACAACGGCTGCGTCGATGTTGGTGCTGAGTGCCGCAATGCCGGTTCGCACCGACGTGCTGAGACCTTCGGCAAAATCGGGATTGGTGACGAAGCGCAGGCGCGACCGACCGGGAATGGCGCTCTCTATTGCGGCTCTCACCTCGCCTGCCATGTGGCCCAAAACCACCGTGATCTCGACGGCTTGCGACTCGAGCGCGGCCTTCACGGCATGGACAACCAAAGCCTCGCCCTTGGCATCGGCCAGCATCTTGTTGGGGCCGCCCATCCGTGTCGACCGGCCGGCCGCCAGCACAAGGACCGCGACGCGCGGCGCCTGCTGCGGACCCTCGCTTTCCGACGGTTCATCGTCGCGCGGCTGCGGCCGGCTCGCGATCTCGGCCAACAGGCCACCGGCGCCCATCCTGACGATCTCTGCCCGGCCGACGGTCAACCCCGCGGCGAGCCGTTCCAGCACCATGTCGAAGCCGTTGTATTTCGGTGACTTCGCGCACCCCGGAAGGCCAAGCACAGGCTTGCCGTCGAGTTCGGCCGTCAGCAGCAGATTGCCGGGATCCACCGGCATGCCGAAATGATGGATCTCGCCGCCGGCCTCGGCGATGCCGAGCGGCACGACGTCGTGACGATCCACGATCGCCGACGCGCCGGCGATCAGGAAGAGATCGCAACCTTCCGCCTTCAATTCCTTCAACGCCCCCGCGATGGCTTTGGCGTCGTGCGCGACGCGGCGTTCGCCATTCAAGCTGCTGCCAAGGGAAGTCAGGCGCTTGGTCGTCGTGCCGACCGCCTTGTCGAGTACCTTGTCGCGCGTGCCCGGCAGCTTTGTCTGCACCAATCCGGCCCGCATCGCCCGGAACGGCGCCACCGAGATGAGCGGTCGATTGGCGGAATGTGCGACTTCGACCGCACGATCCACCGCGGCGCGTGGTGCTCCATAGGGAATGATCTTCACCGTCGCCACCATCTGGCGCGGCTCGACGCGCGCGAAAGGCGGCACCGTGGCCACGGTGACCGACTCGTCGAGTTCGTTCAGCGCGTCGATACGTTCATGATCGACGACCGCCAAACCCGCCGAGCTGGCAAAATGATTGCACCGCCCAGTGAAAGGTGCCGTGACTTCAATGCCTTCGCCGGCCAGAGCCTTGGCAACCGTCGCCGCCGCCTCGTCTTCATGGATGTCGTCGCGATCAAGTCTTGCGGCCACGATCGTCGCGGCACCGGCGGCCTTGAGTCTCGCGACGTCGCCGGCAGACAGCGTCCGGCCTTTGGCGAAATTGACCCCGCTCGAGCGCCAGCTATGGCCCAGAATGGCGCCTGTTGCTTCGTCGATGGGCGTCTCGCCGAATCTCACGCCGCGACCACCTTCGGGCCGGCCAGAGCCTCGAGCCGGCGCGCCCGCACCTCGACGATCTGGCCCAGGATGGACACCGCGATCTCGGCCGGTGACTTGGCGCCGATGTTCAGCCCGACCGGGCCGTGGATGCGGGCGAATTGCTCGGCGGAGATGCCTGCTTCGGTCAGCCGTTCCTGGCGCTTGGCGTGGGTTCTGCGACTGCCGAGCGCACCGACATAGAAGACGTCGGATCTCAGCGCGTATTCCAGCGCCGGGTCGTCGAGCTTGGGGTCATGGGTCAGCGTGACAACGGCGGTCGAGGAATCGAGGCCCATTTTCTCGAACGCTTCGTCGGCCCATTCCTGCATCACTTTTACACCGGGGAATCGGCTGTCGGTGGCGAAGGCGCGGCGTGGATCGATCACGGTCACGTCGAAATCCATCAGCGACGCCATCGGCGCCAGCGACTGGGCGATATGCACGGCGCCGACGATGATCAGTCGCGCCGGCGGGACGTAGACATTCAGGAAGATCTTCTGGCCACCGAGATCGACCGTCTCGCTGCGGCCGATCTCCATCGCCCGATGCGCCGCAGCCAGCAGCGTTGCATCGCTGGCAAGCGCGCCCTCCGCTCGGTCCGGATAGATCAGGGTTTCGCTGGCGTCGCTGAGGCGCGTCGCCAGCACCACAGCACGGCGCTCGACGCGGGCCGCCTGCAGGGCGGTGACTGTTTCGGCTTTCATCGGATCAACTCACTTTCTCGACGAACACCTGGACCTTGCCGCCGCAGGCAAGGCCGACATCCCAGGCTTGCTCGTCGGTGACGCCGAAATCGAGCAGCCGCGGCTTGCCATCGGCAATCGCCGCCAGGGCTTCCTTGACGACGGCCCCTTCGATGCAGCCGCCGGAGACGGAGCCGACCATCGCTCCCGACTCGTCAACGCCGAGCTGGCTGCCCACCGGACGTGGCGACGACCCCCAGGTGGTGATCACCGTGGCCACCGCGACCCCCTTGCCCGAATTTTTCCATTTGCCGACCTGGTCCAGCACATCGAGCGCGTCACTCATGGTCCCTACTCCTTGCGCAGTTCCGTTTGCCACGTGGCCAACCGCCTGTCGGCGCCGGGGGTAACCGCCCCGAGCGCCGCGATCAGTCCGGCCAGACTCTCGAGATTGTGCACCGGACGAAATTCATCGACATGGGGCAACATGGCCTTGTTGCCCTGAGACTTGGGTTCGTAGGCACCGTAGCGCAAGAGCGGGTTCAGCCAAACCAGGCGGGAGCAGGATTTATGCAGCCGCTCCATTTCCGTCTTGAGCCCGCTGCCGCCGTCGCGGTCGAGGCCGTCGGTTATCAGCACGACCACGGCGCCCTGCCCCAGCACCCGGCGCGACCACTTGTTGTTGAAATCGTGCAGCGACTGGCCGATGCGCGTGCCGCCCGACCAATCCTCGACCTGTCCCGATGCCTTTTGAAGTGCGATATCGATGTCGCGGTTGCGCAACGATCGGGTCACGTTGGTCAGGCGCGTGCCGAAGGTAAAGCAGTAAACCCGGTCACGGTCGTTGGTGATGGTGTGCATGAAATGCAAAAACATGCGGGTGTAGCGCGCCATCGAACCGGAAATATCGCACAGGATCACCAGTGGCGGCGGCCGCCGGCGCGGCTCGCGGCGGCGCAGTTCGGTCAGGCCTTCCGGCCGCAGCGCCCGGCGCAGCGAGGCACGAAAGTCCACCCGGGGTCCGCGTCGCGCTGCCCGGTATCGGCGGGTTCGCCGCTCCGGTACCGGCAGTCGCAGTCGCGAGATCGCGCGCAGCGCATCGTCGATCTCGGCCTGCGACATTTGCTCGAAGTCCTTGTGCTGCAGGACTTCGCGATCGGATACGGTGAAGGTCGCCTCGACTTCGACCTCCGGCGGCTCGTCTTCATCGACCGGTGCCTCTCCCCGGCCCGGCTGCAGCGCCTCCTGAAGTCGGCGGCTCAGTTGCTTGCGGTCGTCCTGATCGGCCGGCAACCCGACCTGCGGCAGCAGCATCTCCATCATCTTTTCCAGTAGCCGCGGATTGCGCCAGTAGACATGGAACGCCTGGTCGAAGATCTCGCGCTGGTCCCGGCGGTTCACGAACACCGAATGAAGGGTCCAGTAAAAATCGTCGCGCTTGCGCAGGCCCGCCGCTTCCACGGCTTCGATTGCCCGCAGGATCTGCCCCGGACCGACACGCAACCCCGCTGTCCGCAGCGTGCGGGCGAAATGCACGATGTTGGTGGCGAGCTTGCCTCCGCGTGGATCGGGGGCGGGATCGGGCAGCGAGTCCATCGCCTGGCGTCAGACCAGCGGCTGGGCGGCGATGTCGGACTTCACCTTGCGCAGGATTTCGGCCGCTTCCGAACCCTGCAGGCGCTGGATGTCGTCCTGGTACTTCAGCAGCACGCCCAGGGTATCGTTGATCGTCCGGGGATCGAGGTCGAGCGTGTTCAATTCCGACAGCGCCGTGGCCCAATCGATCGACTCGGCAACGCCTGGTGCCTTGAAGAGGTCGAGCTTGCGCAACTCCTGCACGAAGCCGACGACCTGACGCGACAAACGCTCACCCGCACCCGGCGCCTTGACCTTGAGGATCTCGAGTTCGCGTTTGAGGTCGGGATAGTCGACCCAGTGATAGAAGCAGCGGCGCTTCAGCGCGTCGTGGATTTCGCGTGTGCGATTGGAAGTCACGATCACGATTGGCGTTTGTGCAGCCTTGATCGTTCCGAGTTCGGGGATCGTCACCTGGAAGTCGGACAGGATTTCGAGCAGGTAAGCCTCGAAGGGCTCATCGGTGCGGTCCAGTTCGTCGATCAGAAGGATCGGCGCTCCTTCCGCGTGCGGGCTGAGGGCCTCGAGCAGCGGGCGGCGAATCAGGAACCGTTCGTCGAAAATATCGGCTGCCAGCTGACCGCGATCATGCACACCCTGCGCTTCGGCAAGCCGGATCTCGATCATCTGCCGTGCGTAGTTCCACTCATAGACCGCCGACGAGACGTCGAGCCCTTCATAGCACTGCAGGCGAATCAGAGGACGCTTGAGTGCCGTCGCCAGCACCTTGGCAATCTCGGTCTTGCCGACGCCCGCTTCGCCTTCGCAGAACAGCGGACGGCCAAGTTTCAAGGCGAGGTACAGAACCGTGGCGAGGCTGCGGTCGGCGATGTAGTCGCCGCTCTTCAGAAGATCGAGGGTGGCGTCGATCGATGCCGGCGTGGCGGAGGACATGCAACTCCTGGAGATACGCTGGAGGGATGGTGAGCCGCCAGTGTAGCGGATGGAGCCGTGCGCCGATATGGTAGGAATCGCCCGGAAATTCGGGCATCTGGGAGGCTGGTATGCAGGCGGAGTTGTTCAAGGGCCGGACGGCGGTCGTCACCGGCGGCGCACGTGGGATCGGTCTTGCCTGCGCGGCGAAAATCACCGCCGGCGGTGGCCGCGTCGCGCTTTGGGACCGCGACCTGGCACAGGCCGAGAAATCAGCGGCTGCCTTGGCGGGCGCGGTTGCCATCCAGGTCGATGTGACCAGCGAGGACTCGATCAACGACGCACTGGCCGCCACCGAGAAGCAGCTGGCACCGCCCGATGTGCTGGTGGCAAGTGCCGGCATCACAGGTCCAAATACCGCCGTCGCCGCCTACCCCGTCGATGCGTGGCGGCAGGTGATCGACATCAACCTCACCGGGGTGTTCCTCTGCAACCGGGCCGTGGCGGGCGGAATGGCCAAGCGCGGCTGGGGCCGGATCGTCAACATCGCTTCGGTCGCCGGCAAGGAAGGTAACCCCAACGCCTCAGCCTATTCCGCCTCCAAGGCGGGTGTCATCGGCTTCACCAAGTCTCTTGGCAAGGAACTTGCGACCACCGGCGTGCTGGTGAATTGCGTGGCACCAGCAGTGGTCAAGACCGAGCTGTTCAGCCAGATGACTGAGCAGCACATCCAATACATGCTGTCGAAGATTCCGATGAACCGCTTCGGCGAAGTGGACGAAGTGGCCGAGATGGTCGCGTGGCTGGCTTCCGGCCTCTGCACTTTCGCAACCGGTGCAACCTTCGATCTCTCCGGCGGGCGAGCAACCTACTAACGGCGGCCTATTGAAATGACCCTGCATACACTGACACTGACCGAACTTTCGGCCGGCCTGGCCGCGAAGCGCTTTTCATCGCGCGAGATCGCCGACGCTCTGCTCGGTCGCATCGCCAAGGCCAACGACAAGCTTCATGCCTTCATCGAGGTCTACGCCGCCGAGGCCCAGGCTTTGGCCGATGCTGCCGATCAGGCCCGTGCTTCGGGGTTCCCGCTCGGGCCACTCCATGGCCTGCCGATTGCCTACAAGGACCTCTGCGACATCGCCGGCAAAGTCGGCACCGGCGGCTCGAAGATGTTCGAGGCGCGGGTCGCGACCGAGACCTCCAACACGGTGGAACGCCTCACCGCAGCCGGCATGGTGCCGCTCGGCAAGCTGCATATGGTGGAATTCGCCTTCGGCGGCTGGGGTACCAATCCGCTGATGGGAGCACCCTGGAATCCATGGGACCTCGAGACCCATCGCATCGCGGGTGGCTCTTCGAGCGGCACCGGCGTTGCAGTCGCAGCTCGGCTGACGCCTGCCGGCATCGGAAGTGACACCGGAGGTTCGGTGCGTATTCCGTCGGCCTTCAACGGCCTGGTCGGCCTCAAGGCCACGTTCGGCCGTATTGGATTGTCCGGCACCATACTGTTGAGCTGGACGCTCGATTCGATCGGTCCGCTGGCGCGCTGCGTCGAGGACTGCGCGCTCCTACTGAATGCCCTCGCCGCCCCCGACCCGCGCGACCCGACGACACTCGGCCAGCCACTGGAGGATTTTACGCTCGCCACCCGGCCGGGCTCTATCGAGGGGCTACGGATCGCCATGCCGGATACCCGGCAGCTGCCGAACTTCATGCACGCCGACGTGGTCAAGTCCTGGCAAGCCGCGGGACGGACATTCGAGAGCCTCGGCGCCACGGTCGAGGCGGTGCGGCTCCCCGACTGGTTCTTCGACCTCTCGCGGCCGGCCGGGACGATCATCGCCTCTGAGGCCTATTCGCTTCATCGCGACTATATCGAAGACGCCCGCAAGGCGATCGGGCCCGGCGTGCGGGCGCGAGCACTGCAGGCCAAGACCCTGCTTCCCGGTGCCTATGCCGAGGAGTTGCGCAATATGGCCGAACGCCGCCAGGCGTTCGCCGAGTGGTTCCGACCTCACGACGCCATCCTGATGCCGACCATGGCCTTGCCGGCGATTCCGCTCTCCGAGGTCGATGAGACCTCGCCAATCCCGGGTTATCTGACACGTCCGGCGAACTACCTCGGCCTCTGCAGCCTCGCCATGCCGAGCGGTCAGTCGGCTGGCCTGCCGCTCGGCATTCAGATCGTCGGCAAGCCGTTTGCCGAGCGCGACGTTCTGAGATTGGGCAAGGCTTTCCAGGATGCGACGGATCATCACCGCCAGGCACCCGATCTCTCCACGCTGGGGCTCTGAGCGTCAGTCGCGCTGCGGCATGCCTTGCGGCACGATCGTCTCGACGATCGAGGCGTCGAGCGCCTCGTAGTCGTGATAGCCGATCGTGTCGTAGAGTTCCTGGCGCGTCTGCATCTGGTCGACGACGTTCTGCGTGCCACCGTCGCGTATGAGCGCGGTGAACAGTTTTTCCTGTGCCTTGTTCGCTACCCGGAGCGAGGAGACCGGCCAGATCACCATCCGGTAGCCCATCGCCTCGAACTCGCTGGCCGTGAAGAACGGCGTGCGGCCAAACTCGGTCATGTTGGCCAGCAGCTTCACGCCGGGCATCGCCGAGGCAAAGGCGCGAAACATCTCTGCGTTGTCCAGCGCCTCGGGGAAAATCGCATCGGCGCCGGCTTCGACGTATTTCCGGGCGCGCACCACGGCACCGTCGATTCCTTCACTTGCCGCTGCATCGGTGCGGGCGATGATGAACAGATCGCGGCGCGCACGTGACGCGGCATGAACCTTGGCGGCCATGTCGTCTGGATCGGCAAGCTTCTTGTTGTTGAGATGACCGCACTTCTTGGGAAGGATCTGGTCTTCGATATGGACCGCGGCCGCACCGGCTTCCTCGAAGGCACGAACCATATGCATGACGTTCAGCGCCTCGCCGTAGCCGGTGTCGCCATCGACCAGCAACGGCAAGCCCGATGCGCGGACGATCTGGCGGATGAAGAAGCAGACCTCGTCGACCGTGATGACGCCGAGGTCGGGCAGGCCCATGGACGCCGACATCGCCGCCCCGGACAGATAGAGCGCTTCGAAGCCGGTGGCCCGGGCCTGCAGTGCTGCCATGCCATTGTGGGCACCCGGCATCTGCACGATGCCCGGTCGGTCGAGCAGGGTCCGGAATCGCGTACCGGCTGATATCGCCGGCAAATCGGCGGCGACGAGATAAGGCATGGAGCTCTCCTCAGACCTTGGACGTCCGCCTGCCTTGCCAGCCGACCATGAGGCCTGCACCGACAACGACCGCCGTGCCGAGCCAGGTGTAGAAGTCCGGCACCTCGGCGAACATGAAGTAGCCTACGATGACCGAGCCTATCATCTGCGTGTAGTTGAATGGCGCCACGAAATTTGCCGAGGCGTAGGTCATGGCTTTGGCTACGCAGTAGTGACCCAGCGCCCCGAAAAGCCCCAGGGAACAGAGCAATGCCCAGTCGCTCCAGGCGGTGGGCATTTTCCAGACAAACGGCAGCCAAAGAGACATCAGGATCGCACCCAGCAGAACGCTGTAGAAAATCGACGTCGCGGGCTGATCGATCCCGGCCAGGCGCCGGATCAGGATCTGGTAGGTCGCGTAGCACATGGCACTGCACAGCAGCAGCACTGACGCCCACTGAAAGACCGCGCTGCCCGGACGGATCACGATCAGAACGCCGCAGAATCCGATGACCACGACGGCCAGACGGAACAAGGTGATGCGCTCGCCGAGCAGCGGCCAGGCAAGCAGCACGACGGCGAGTGGTGCCACGAAGGTAACGGCGATCGCCTCGGCGACCGGCACGTATTTGACCGCCGAAAAAAAGAACAGCGTCGAGAGCAGCATCATCACAGAACTCACGAACTGCGTGCCGATCCGCCGCGTGCGCAACAGGCCCAGTCCCATGTGCGGCCCGAATACCGCGGCTACCAGCACCAGGTGCGAAACGATGCGAAACCAGACGATCTGCTTGGGGTCATAGGTCTCGGCCAGGAGCTTGACGATCCCGTTCATGACCGGAAACAGGGCGCAGGCCGCGCACATGAAGAGTACGCCGAGCATGGGCCGGGATGACCGGCTCGGTGCCGTAATTCCAGCCATCGACGATCTTCAGCGGATGAAGCGTTCGAGGGCGCCCAGCAACAGCGTTCCCGCTGTCGCGATCACGATCAGCGAGGCGACGATCGAGGTGGCACGGCCGATCGCTTGCGAACGGCCGTCGCCGATGATCAGTCGGTGCGCGACCATCGACGCCATACCGATGGCCGCCAGGGTAATCGCCATGCCGAGGGCGATAGCCAGGACGCCGATCACGCCAGCCCACAAGACGCCGAGTGCCACCGAGAGCAGGATCACGACCAACGCCCCTGCACAGGGGGCGATGCCGGCGGCCGTCAGCAGCAGCCAGCCGGCGATTGTGCGGCGGGGCAGCGCATCGTGGTCGCCATGATGGTGGTCGTGCCCGCCATGGCTGTGATCGTGATGGGCGTGGTCATGTCCCTTGCCGTGGGAATGTTCGTGCAGGCGCCCGGTCAGCCCGGCCCACAATCTCCAGAAGCCAACCAGCAGAATAAGAACGTACGAGACGACTTCGACATTGCGCACTTCGCGCAATGCTCCCAGCAGGCCGACACTGTAGAAAAACTTGAGCGCCGCCGCGAGCAGAAGCGCGGCAAGCGTGTGGGTAAAGGCGATCCAGGCGCCGGCGAAAATGCCTTCGATCCAGGCCCGCGGCTTGGTGCTGTCGAGGAAATACGCCACGACGACCGCCTTGCCATGTCCCGGCCCCAGCGTATGGACCACACCGTATCCGAAGCAGACGCTCGTGAGGGTCCACAGGGCCAGCGACCCCGAGCCGGACTGAACGTCGCGCAGCGATGTCGACAGCGCGTGCTGGATCCGGCGCTGGTACTCCGCCGAATACCGCGCCAGATCGGCAACGCCGTCGCTGAACACCAACGCGCCGATCAGCGCCAGCAGGAGCAGCAGGCCGATCCAGAGGAAAGGCGAACGAAGAACAGCCGTCTTCACGGAAGCCGGCATGTCACCACATCCGCAAAGACTGGATACCCGCGTATGAACTCGGTCTTGTGCGCCTGGCTTGTGGACAGGCTGCAGCCGGCGGGCACCGACGTCTTGTCGACCTCAAGCCGCATGAAATCCTCCGGATCGTAGGTCACGACGGAGACCGACTTGCTCGGCTCCGGCAGCTCGAAGCGCATGACGTAGACCAGGTTACGCGGCCCCTTCTTGCGTGGTCCGTCGGACTGGGCAGCCTTCTTGTTTTGCGGCATTGCCATTCCGGCGCTGTCGCCGGCCGAGCGATCCCATTCCGGCGGGATGAAGCTCGCCGGATCGTCGATCCTCGCCGAGAAGGCCGGCCGCTTGGGCGGGCGGAAATCCTTGCCGCCGGTGTTCAGCCAGCTCAGATATCCGTACTTCTTCAGTTCCGGCATCATTTCATCGGCGAGAACCTTGGTCTCGCGCGCCGAGAATTTTCCGTCCTTGTCCTCATCGATCAACGGAATTTCGATCTCGCTGGAGAACGGGTCGAAGCGCCACTCGATCTCGACGTGCGTGTATTTTCCGTCCTTTGCCACCATCCGCACGACTTCCTGGATCCAAATGTGCGGATGCGCCAGCACGACGGTGGGAACCAGGGCCCCGGCAAGCACCAGGAACAGTCCGCAAAGCGCCCTCATGCCGCGCCAACCTGCGGCGGCACCGCTCGCGGTTTTCCGTCGTCGTCGATCGCCACGAACACGTAGGTGCCGTGGGTGACACGAATGTCGATGGCTTCGTGCCGCCGTTGCACGACGGTTTCCAGGGCGACGGTGATCGATGTTCGGCCGATTTTCGTCACCTCGCCATAGATCGACACGAGGTCGCCGACCTTGATCGGCTGAACGAAGGTCATCGCGGTTATGGCCACGGTCGCGACACGGCCCTTGGCGACACGGGCGGCCACTGCACCGCCTGCCGTATCCATTTGAGACAGCACCCAACCGCCGAAAATGTCGCCATTGCCGTTCATGTCGGCGGGGTGCGGCACCGTTCGGACGATCGGGTCGCGGCGGATGTCGGCCATCAATTCACCACCGGATATGGTTGCTTTTCCATGCTATTGCTACCATACCCATGACGAACCGGCCATCAAGCGATCCCCTCGCGCGGCCAGGAAGACAAGAAGCGGCCATGGCAAAAAGCGGCGATCTTTTCGATCGGTCGGGCGGCGGCAAGCGCGCCACGGCGACCAGGGACACCTCCTACACCGCCCGCGACATCGAGGTCCTGGAAGGCCTCGAACCCGTCCGCAAGCGCCCGGGTATGTATGTCGGCGGCACCGACGAACGCGCCCTGCATCACCTCGTGGCCGAGGTGCTCGACAACGCGATGGACGAAGCTGTCGCGGGTCACGCCGACACGATCTATCTCGAACTGCTCACCGGCAATCGCATATTGGTCCGCGACAACGGCCGTGGCATTCCGGTCGATCCGCATCCCAAATTCAAGAACAAGTCGGCACTTGAGGTCATTCTCACGACGCTGCACTCGGGCGGCAAATTCAACGGCAAGGTCTACGCCACGTCAGGTGGCCTGCACGGCGTCGGCGTTTCGGTCGTCAATGCCCTGTCGGACGAGCTTGTCGTCGAGGTGGCGCGCGACCGCCAAGCCTGGGTACAGACTTTTTCCCGCGGCAAACCCTCATCCAAGCTCAAGTCGGCGGGGCCTGCGCCCAACCGCCGCGGCACGACCGTCACGTTCCATCCCGACCCCGAAATTTTCGGCAAGCAGCTCTTCGTTCCCGAGCGGCTCTATCGCATGGCGCGCTCCAAGGCGTATCTGTTCCGCGGTGTCGAAATCCGCTGGAAGTGCGAACCGTCCCTGTTGCCCAAGGGTGGCACGATGTC
Source organism: uncultured Reyranella sp. (assembly GCA_937915145.1). Classification (GTDB taxonomy): domain Bacteria; phylum Pseudomonadota; class Alphaproteobacteria; order Reyranellales; family Reyranellaceae; genus Reyranella. The sequence continues at coordinate 54,299 of CALDNT010000059.1, read as the reverse complement.
GCCCGAGGAGTCGTTCCATTTTCCGGGCGGCTTGAAGGATTACCTGACATCCGAGATCGGCGACCGACCGACCGTCGTGCCGCAGCCATTCGCCGGAGAGGCCAAGAGCGAAACCAACGGTACCGCCGGCGGCAAGGTCGAATGGGCCGTCTGGTGGCCGACCGACGAGGAGGGCTTCGTCCGCTCCTACTGCAACACCGTGCCGACGGCCGAAGGCGGCACCCATGAGTCGGGGTTCCGCAGCGCCCTGCTGCGTGGCCTCAGGCGCTACGCCGAGCTTACCGGCAACCGCAAGGGATCGGTCATCACTGCTGACGACGTGATCGACGGCGCTGCCGGCCTGGTGTCGGTGTTCATCGAGCAGCCGCAGTTCCAGGGACAAACCAAGGAAAAACTGGTCAGCGTCGAGGCGACCAAGTTGGTCGAAACCATCGTTGGCGACAATTTCGAACACTGGCTGACCGGCGACAAGGAAGCCGGCAACGTCCTGCTCGAGCATGTCATCGCCAAGGCCGACGAACGGCTGCGCCGCAAGCAGGACCGCGAACAGCAACGCAAGACCGCGACGCGCAAGCTGCGCCTGCCCGGCAAACTGGCCGACTGCAGCAGCACCGCATCGATCGGCACCGAGATATTCCTGGTCGAAGGCGACTCGGCCGGCGGGTCGGCCAAGGCCGCGCGCAACCGCGAGACCCAGGCGATCCTGCCGTTGCGCGGCAAGATCCTGAATGTCGCCAGCGCCAGCGCCGACAAGCTGCGCGAGAACCAGGAAATCCAGGACCTCATCCAGGCGCTAGGCTGCGGCACCGGCGCTCACTACAGCGACGACCGGCTGCGCTACGAGCGCGTCATCATCATGACCGACGCCGACGTAGACGGCGCCCACATCGCCGCGCTGCTGATGACGTTCTTCTATCGCGAGACGCCGAAGCTCATCGAGAATGGCCATCTCTTCCTGGCCCAGCCGCCGCTCTTTCGCATGAGCAAGGGCGGCCGGACCGAGTATGCCCACGACGAGCAACAGAAGGACGAATTGCTGCGGACCGTATTCGGCGGCAAGGCCGAGATGACGCGCTTCAAGGGGCTTGGCGAAATGCAGTCGACGCATCTGCGCGAGACCACGATGGACCCCACCAAGCGCGTCCTGCTCAAGGTCGATGTTCCCACTGCGGCCGATGTCGACGCCCGCCGCGACGCCATGCGGACGTCGACCCTGGTCGAGGACCTGATGGGCCGCAAGCCCGAGAAGCGCTACGCCTTCATTCAGGAAAACGCCAAATTCGCGCGCGACCTGGACGTCTGACCCGGCCGGCCACCGGCCGATCGCGCGACAATGTGACGTGATTCGAGCCCGGTCTCATCGTATCGTCGTGCCGCAATATCGGCGCCGCTGCCGGGAGGAAATCCACATGCGTTTGTCCAGCAAGATTGCCGCCGCTGTGGTCGGCGCTGCCGTGGTGTTCGCTTCAGCCGCCTATGCGGCGACCATCGGCGGGTTCTACTACGCCGTGCAATACGACTACCGGGAGTTCTTCGCCGCCACCGACGGCAAGAACTTTCAGGTCATCATCGAAGGCAATCCCTTCCCTGGCCTCGACGCCGGCGAAGTGGCGCGCCAGATTCTGCCGGCCATGCAGGCTGCCAAGCCGATGCCCCGCCTCACCTTCACCTACGACGTGCCGGTCGAGAAACCGCGTCCGGACTACCGGCTCGTCCTGGTCTTCGACTATGCCAACGATCTTCGCGCCGATGCGGTCTGCGAGGGCACGCGTCGAACCGGGCCCAACACGCCCGGCCTCTTCAAGGTTTTTGCCATCTATTGCCGCAACGACAGGGCGATGTCGCAAACGACTGCCTGGACGCCGGCGAGCGGCCCGGCCGACCCACGGATCGAATGGCTGTTCCGGGAGCTGTTCATGGTCGTATTCAGCGATGCTGAGGGGCAGCGCCGGCAGAACGGCTTCGATTTCCGCTAGGGACAAAGCGCTCCACAGGGACTCTCTGCTAACCAGAGCTCTATGGCGCTCTGGTATTCCCTGGCCGACTCGATCTTGTCCCGTCTCGATGCCGAAGCGGCGCACGGGCTCGCCCTTCGTGCCTTGAAAAGCGGACTGCTGCCGGGCGACAGGAAGCCCGACCCGGCGTCGCTTGGTGTTTCGGTCTGGGGCCGCCATCTTGCCAACCCGATCGGCCTGGCCGCGGGCTTCGACAAGAACGCCGAAGTGCCCGACGCCATGCTCGCACTGGGGTTCGGCTTCGTCGAGATCGGCAGTGTCACGCCCCGGCCGCAGGAGGGCAATCCAAGGCCGCGGCTGTTCCGCCTGCCCGAGGACCGCGGCGTCATCAACCGTATGGGCTTCCCCGGACAGGGGCTGGAAGCAGCCCGTGTCAGGCTTGCCGCTCGTCCCCGCCGTGGGTTCGTCGGCGTCAATGTCGGGGCCAACAAGGACAGTGTCGATCGGGCGGCGGACTACGTCGCCTGCAGCGCCGCCCTGGCTGGCCACGCCGATTATCTCGTGTGCAATGTGTCGTCGCCCAACACACCCGGCTTGCGCAATCTCCAGGGCCGCACCCAGCTCACGGAACTGCTCATGCGCGTCCAGGAAGCCGTTACCGCCTCGGGGTCGTCCGCGGCCCCTGGAACGGTGCCGCTGCTGGTGAAGATCGCACCGGACGCCACGGATGACGATCTCGACGACATCGTGGCCGTCTGCCGCGAACTGAGGATGGACGGCATCATCGTCGGCAATACGACCTTGTCGCGCCCGTCTTCGCTTCGCTCCGTACGGCGCGACGAAACCGGAGGGCTTTCCGGCGCCCCGCTTGCGGCATTGTCGACCGATGTTCTGCGCCGCACCGCGCGGCGCGTCGAAGGCCAGTTCCCGTTGATCGGTTGCGGCGGCGTCGGCTCGGGGGCAGACGCCTATGCCAAGATCCGGGCCGGCGCCAGCCTGGTTCAGCTTTACTCGGCCATGGTCTATGAGGGCCCGCCGCTCATTCGCCGCATCAAGGACGAGCTGGCGACGCTGCTCGCCCGCGACGGCTTCGCATCCGTGACGGATGCGGTCGGAGTCGATCTACGCTGAGGCCTCGTCGAGATATTGCCCGGCGTCGAACCTGACGTAGGCACTCTCCGCGTCGAATGCGACACCGACGGGATTTCCGCCTGCGGCTACGATGTCGGCCTGCTTCTGCAACAGAATGCGCAGCATCGATATGCCCTGATCCGATGACATCAGATGTTCTTCGGAATGGAAGGTGATGGGCCCCTGGCCGACCTGCGCTTCGACGTCGCCTGGAAATCTCTGATGCTCCTCCGGCGTCAGCTCCGCCCAGCTCTTGCCATTGTAGCGTGACCTGAATTTAGTGAGCTCACCCTTCTCCCGCACCCGTCCTGCGACGTAGATGCGGTAGTGCGTGTCGTCGATCGGCAAGGTCCAGCCGATCGATTCGACCATGCCGTACCGCGCAACCTGCGGATTGGGTACCACGCGCAGGGCCGGCACCACGGCCTCCGTGACGCGGCGGAAGCGTTTGCCGTCGGGGCCGGGCCGCACCGAAGTCGACTTCACTCCGTGGCGGCTGTACTCGAACCTCACTTTGGGAAAGGCGTTCATCTGCTCGACAAACTGCGGGCCACTGAACGAGCCGTGCAGGATTGGCACGTGGTAGGGATCGACCACGTTCTCGAAATGCTGGAGCCAGTTGCAGGGAGCGATCTCGATGCCGCCGCTGCCGATGCTGGAATCGTCGGCCTCGACGAACTCCCCGGGCTGCAGCACTTCCAGGCATTCGTAGCGCGGCAGCAGCGGCTTGCGTTCCGGTGGACCGAGATAGGCGAAAATCAGACCGTAGCGCTCCTCGATCGGATACCAGGGCTGCCGCACGCGTTGGCATTGCGCGCCCGCCGGTTTGGGTTCGCATGGCATCTCGAGGCAATGGCCTTCGACGTCGAACAGCCAGCCGTGATAGCAGCAGCGAATGCCGCGCTCCTCGATCCTGCCGTAGTAGAGCGTGGTGCCACGATGGCAGCAGCGCGGGTAGACCAGCCCGGCCCGCCCCTGGCCGTCGCGGAACAGGATCAAATCCTCGCCGAGAACCCGGACCGGCCGTGGCGCTGCGCCAGCATCCGCGACCACGCCGATTGGATGCCAGTAGCGGCGCAACAACTCGCCCATCGGTGTGCCGCGGCCCACTTCAGTGAGCTTGGCATCATAAGTCGGCGGCCTCAGGCCATAGGCTGAACCAACATCCGTAGTCGCGCTCATGCTGCCTCCCCTGCCCCGGCGCCCTCTCCGGCCCGACCGTCGTGTGGCGGCTCAGCTCTTCATGGTCCAGAAAGCATCGATCCCCAGGCGATTGCGCCACTCCGCCGTCGCTTCGGCCTTGGGCGCTTCCAATGGAATGCCCGATCCGTCCGCCACGCGGGTGATGGCGTCGAAGCCGGCAATCACCGCCGCGGCATCGATCATCGCCCCGTGGCCCAGTCGGTCGACGACATGGCCGCGACACTCGCCAAGCCGATCGTCCATGACGACCGCCGCGTCGGCGAAAGCCAGCAACTCGGCCTCGGCGGCAACCCCGCTGCCGCCATCGCCATCAACGATCCCCTCGAAGCTGTAGTCCGTCCCGTTGTGCTTGCCGCTCCCCCGGAGCAAGGCCAAATGGCTGGTGGTTCAATAGACGCACTGATTCTGGACGGCGACACGCGCCGCCAGCATCTCGATCTGTGCGTGATCGATCGCGCGGTACTCGCGGCCGAAATCCCGCATCGCCTCCTGTGGCAGGTACATCGTCTCGAACATGTCCCAGAACTGCATCATTGCCTCGGGCACCAAGCTCAGCGCGCGGTGAACGTTGCCGCCGATCCGCCCGCCGCTTTCGTAAAGCGGAGGATCGTCTGACGCCACGTCCTCTGGCGCGAGCATCGGCATCCAGCCCAGTCCCGGCTTGGCGCCTCGGGGACGCCGCCGGCTCGGCTCGCCCTCGCGCGGTACCGGCATGGCACGCCGGGCGCTTCCGGCGGCACGGTCGAACGTATCTACCGCCGTCGTGATCGCCACCACGCTCAGCAATTCGACATAGGCCTCGTCGCTGATCCCCATTGCGATGACCCGCCGGTACCAGGCTTCAGACAGGCGCCCCGGGTCGGTGACGATCCGGTGAACCGCCTCGACCGACGCCTGAGGCAGGCCTGTTATCGCCGAATGCCGCCCCTCGACTGCCGCCGGAGACAATGCAGCTTTGCGCGCGTGGCAAAGCTCGCAGGCACGTGCCGCGCGAGCTTCTTCGACGATCATCACCCGCTCTGCGCCCGTCAACCACACACCCGGCGCGCCGATCCCGCGCCAGGCCGTATCGAGGGCGGCCATCAACCCCTGTCGCATTGTGAAAATTTACGCGGCAGACGCCGGCCCGTCGAGGCCATAGAGTGCCGTGGGGGAGACAAAACACAGTGCCACTCTGGATACCGATCACCGTCGCTGCTGCCTTGTGCCAAAACATCCGCACGACGATGCAGCAGAAGATTCGTGGCCTGCTGAGCGTCGATGGTGCGAATTTCGTGCGCTACCTCTATGGCGCACCGCTGGCGCTGGGCGCGCTGGCATTTCTGGTGTGGGGCACAGGCCGCCAGATTCCGGCAATCTCGCTGGCTTTTCTCGGTCTGGTTGCCATCGCCGGCGTCGCCCAGATCGTGGCGACCTCGCTGATGATCCATTCTTTTTCGCTACGCAATTTCACGGTCGGCACTGTCTATTCGAAGACCGAGACGGTGTTTGTGGCACTGTTCGCGACCTTCATCGCCGGCGAACCGCTCAATTTCGGTGCCTGGATGGGTATCCTGGTTTGCCTCGGCGGCGTCGCCATCTTGAGCGTGCGCGGCAAGCTCTCGGATGTGCGCAGCCTTCTGGCCGATCTCACCCACAAAGGCGCGCTTTACGGCATCATGGCGGGCGCCACCTTCGCGATCGCCGCCGGCACCATTCGAGAAGCCTCCAAGCTTCTGCCCGACGGCGACTTCGTGATCCGCGGGATAACAGTGCTGGCCTGCATGAACACCATTCAGGTGGTGTTGATGGCCATCTATCTTGCGCGTCGCGACCGCCCGCAGCTCGGCAAGGTCGCCATGAACTGGCGCTCCTCGATGTGGGTGGGGTTGTTCAGCGTCCTCGGGTCGGCCGGCTGGGCGCTTGCGATGACGCTCGAGAACGCGGCCCTCGTGCGTGCCGTCGGCCAGATCGAACTGGTGTTCACCTTCATTTCCTCACGCCTCGTCCTGAAGGAGCGGCCATCGCTTGGTGAGTGGATCGGCAGTATTCTGGTGGTAGGCGGTGTCGTTCTCATCCTCATAGTGCGGTGACCAGATGACCGAAGTAATGGCAAGGCCACTCGACGGCCTGCGAGTCCTCGATTTTTCGACCACCATTGCCGGCCCTCACTGCAGCCGCCTTCTGGCCGACATGGGCGCCGATGTGATCAAGATCGAATCGCCTGAAGGCGACCTCATGCGCAGCCGGCCGGTGCAGCGCAACGGCGCCGGCACGATGTTCGGCCAGCTAAACGCCGGCAAGCGGTCGATCGTGCTCGACCTCAAGCGTCCCGAGGCCATCGCCGCAGTGAAGAAATTGGTAGCGGCCGTTGACATCGTCGTGGAGAACTATCGGCCTGGTGTGATGAAGCGGCTGGGGCTCGACTACCCGGAACTCGCGAAGGTCAATCCGCGGATCATTTACTGCGCGATCTCGGGCTATGGCCAGACCGGCCCCGGCGCCGGCCGGCCGGCTTATGCGCCGGTCATCCACGCCTCGACCGGCTACGACATGGCCCATGCCTTCTACCAGCAAGGCCGCGAGCGGCCGGACAACTGCGGCATCTTCGTTGCCGACTATGCCAGCGGCGCCTATGCAATGGGCGGTATCCTGGCGGCGATTCACCAGCGCCATGTCACCGGCAAGGGCCAGATGGTCGACGTCTCGATGTTCGAGACCCTGGTCGGCATGTTGCTGGGCGAGGTCAATCGCGCCCAGTTCGATTTCGAGATGCCGTCGCGGCCGATGTACGGCCCGGTCGAGGCCAAAGACGGCTATGTCATGCTGGCCACGGCGAGCGAGCGCACCTTCCAGGACATGGCGACGGCGGCGGGCCGGCGCGACTGGCTGGCTGACCCGCGTTTCGAGAAATACGCCGACCGGCGCATGAACTGGGGCCAGTTCGTCGACGAGTTCGAGGCCTGGTCCAAGACCATGACCGTCAAGGAATGCATCGCCGTCCTTGAGAAGCACGGCGTGCCGTGCTCGCCCTATCTCACGGTCACCGAGGCCCTGGAGGATCCGCAGGTCGCCCATCGCGGTTCGCTGTGCACAATCGAGGACAGCGCCGGCGCCTTCAAGTCGCCCGCCCCGCCCTTCCGTTTCTCCGGCTCTCCTCTCCAGAGTGGCCCCAAGGTCGCCAGCCTGGGCGAACATACGAAGAGCGTTCTTGCCGATGCCGGTCTGGCGCCGGCCGAAATCGAGGCGTTGTTGAAATGATCGACCCACGGACGCCGATCCTGGTCGGCAGTGGTCAGATCACCGACACTGCCGGCAAGCCATCGAGCGAACGCTCACGCGTGGCCTTCTGCGCCGAGGTGGCAAATCTGGCGCTTGCCGACACCAAAGCCGCGATCGGCGGCCATGCGCTCGGCCACGAGATCGATGCGCTGGCCGTGATGGAGTTCTTCAGCGACATCAGCCCACGTTTCGCCTCGCCCTACGGCCGTTCGAGCAATCCGCCCAAGAGCGTCGCCGACCGGTTGCATGCCGATCCGCGACAACTGCTCTACAGCCACTCCGGCGGCAACATGCCCCAGTACCTGGTCAACCGCTTCGCCGAGGAGATCGCCCGCGGCGAGACAGAGCTCGCCCTGATCTGCGGCGCCGAACTTTTGCGCAGCACGCAGATCGCGCGCCGGGCCGGCATGAAGATCGACTGGAACGAGGCTCCCGGCGGCGATCCCATCCGCATTGGCGACCCACGCTGGGGTTATAGCGACGAGGAAGCCCGTCACGAACTGCGTGCCGCCATCCATTTCTACCCGTTGCTGGAAAACGCCATCCGTGGCGGTCTGAAGCGCGATGTCGACGGCCACATGAAGGCGATGGGCCGGCTGTTCGAGCGCCTCGCGGCCGTGGCAAAAGCCAACCCTCTCGCGACGCGGCGCGACGGTTACACCGCCGAGCAGCTTTCGACGATTTCCGACGACAATCGCTGGATCTGCTTCCCCTATCCGCGGCTGATGAATGCCAACGCCATCATCGACCAGGCCGCCGCCGTACTCATGACGTCGGTCGGCAAGGCGACGGAATGGGGTATCCCGCAGGACCGCTGGGTGTTCCTGCACGGCTGCGCCGACGGCACGGACACCTGGGTGGTCTCGGAGCGCGAAAAGCTCGACGCCTCACCCGCGATCCGCGGCTGCGCACGCATCGCGCTCGACATGGCGAACAAAAAGGTCTCCGACGTCGCCGCCTTCGATCTCTACAGCTGTTTCCCGTCGGCCGTCGAAGTGGCGATGACCGAAATCGGCATCGCCGAGGACGATCCGCGGCCGATCAGCATCACCGGCGGCCTGCCGTTCTTCGGTGGTCCGGGCAACAACTACGTCACCCATTCCATCGCCGAAATGATGAACGTGGTGCGCGGCAAGCCCGGCTCGTTCGGCATGGTGACGGCCAACGGCAACTATCTCACCAAGCACTCGGCCGGCCTTTATTCGACCGAGCCGACGAAGGGGCCGTGGAAGCGCGAGGATCCAAAGAAATTCCAGGCGGAACTCGATGCCCGCCCCAGGCGCAAGGTCGAGGCCAACCCTTCCGGTAGCGGCACGATCGAGACCTACTGCGTTACCTACGGCAAGGATGCGCCGGAACGCGGCTATATTCTCGGCCGGCTCGATACCTCGGGCGACCGTTTCGTCGCCATGGCCCCCAACGAGCCCGCGATCCTGGCCGACATGCTGACGCGCGAGCAGCTTGGGCGTAAGGTATCGGTCTCCGATGAGGGCGGCCGCAACGTCTTTCGCCCGGCCTAGCCCCGATTCAGGCGAGGAACCGATGTCCAACATCCTCAACGCGGCCCAGATGGCCGAATTCAACGAAAAGGGTTTCACCTACGCCCGCGGCCTGTTCGCGCCCGACGAGGTGAAGCTTTTGACCCGCGCGATGGAGGAAGATCCCGCCGTCCGCGACTCCATCCTCGATCGCCGCGATGGCGAGGGCCGTTCGACGCGCATCGCGCTGTGGAACCGTGCCGGCGACAGCGTCTACGGCCTGGCCGCCCGCACCCATCGCATGGTCGACACATCGGCCGCCCTTCTGGGAGGACCGGTCTATCACTATCAATCGAAATTGACGGCCAAGGAACCCGAGGTTGGCGGCGCCTGGGAATGGCACCAGGATTATGGCTACTGGTACTACAACGGCTGTCTCCGCCCCGACCTGCTCTCGGTGATGATCGCCCTCGACAAAACCGACAGGAACAATGGCTGCCTGCAGATCGCCACCGGCTCGCATAGGCTGGGCCGCATCGACCACACGCCGCTGTCGCCGACCCAGAACGAGGTCGACCCCAAGCGCCTGCCGCACATCCTGGAGAAGTGCCCGGTCGAGTACGGTGAACTCGAGGCCGGCGACGCGCTGATCTTCCATTGCAACGCCATCCACCGTTCCGACGCCAACCGCTCGGCCAACCGGCGCTGGACCCTGCTGATCTGCTACAACCGTGTCGACAACGACACTTTCACCAGGGTGGATGACCGCTACTTCGTGCCACTCGAGCCGGTCGACGACGAGGCGATCCGCCGGGCCGGCCTGCGCTTCGCCGCAGGCGACGGCCAGGAGCACTTCACCAGCAAGCCCTACGTGCCCGATCTGAGAAAGGCTTCGTAGTCAGGCGCCGAGGCGCTCCAGTGCGGTGCTCAGGCGGGCGCGAGTCTGCTCGGCCTGACTGCGGCGCTCGCGTTGCTCCTCAACGACCTCTTCGGGCGCCCGCGACACGAATGCGGCATTGCCGAGCTTGGAATCGATCTTGCCGACTTCGTCGGCGAGCTTCTTGATTTCCTTCTGCAGCCGGGTGCCCTCGGCTTTGAGATCGATCACGTCGGTCACCGGCAGGGCATAAGTCGCCTCTCCCACCACGATCTGCAAGGCGCCCTTCGGCGCCGCCGGGGCCGTCTCGATGCCGTCGATGCGCGCGAGCCGCTCGATCGCGGCACGATGGGTGTCCAGCCGCCTTGCGGTGGTACCATTGCCGCCCACCACAAGCATCTTGAGCCTGGCACCGGCCGGCACGTTGAGCTCGGCGCGGGCGGAACGGATGTCGGAGATCAGCTTCACCAACCAGCCCATCTCGGCATCGGCGGCGGGATCGAGTGCTGCCGCAAGCGGCCAGGGCTGGCCGATAAGCGGCCCATGCTCGGCGCGATGGCCGAGCTTGTCCCAAAGCTCCTCGGTGATGAACGGCATCACGGGATGCAGGAGCTTGACGGTTTCGCGCAGAACGAAGGCGGTGACGGCGCGGGTCTCGTCCTTGTCCGGCCCATCGGCGCCCTGGAGGATCGGCTTGGTGAGTTCGACATACCAGTCGCAGACAATGCCCCAGATGAATTCGTAGAGCGCGCTCGAGGCCTCATTCAGTCGGAAGTCGGTCAGCGCCTTGTCGATCGTCGCGTTGGCGCGTGCGAGTTCGCCCAGCATCCATTTGTTGACGGTAAGATTCGCCGCAGCCGGATCGAAGCCCTTGGGCAGTGTTGCGCCGTTCATTTCAGCATAGCGCGTGGCGTTCCACAGCTTGGTCGCGAAGTTGCGCGAACCTTCGACGCGCGCCGGCGCGAGGCGGAGCCGGCCGGCTTGCGACGCCGCCAGAGAGGTCATCGTAAAGCGCAGCGCATCGGCGCCGTATTTGTCGATCAGCTCGAGGGGGTCGATCACGTTGCCCTTGGACTTGGACATCTTCTGGCCCTTCTCGTCCGTCACCAGGCCGTGCAGGTAGACGGTGCGGAACGGCACCTCCTCCATGAAATGCATGCCCATCATCATCATGCGGGCGACCCAGAAGAACAGGATGTCCCAGCCGGTCACCAGCACGCTGGTCGGATAATACTTTGCGAGTTCCGGCGTCCGATCGGGCCAACCGAGCGTCGAAAACGGCCACAGGGCGGAGCTGAACCAGGTGTCGAGCACGTCGGGATCGCGCTGCAGCGGAACATCGGTGCCGTAATGCGCGCGGGCCTCGGCTTTCGCCTCGTCCTCCGAAAGCGCGACGAACACCTTCTTGTCCGGTCCGTACCAGGCCGGAATCTGATGCCCCCACCACAATTGGCGCGATACGCACCATGGCTGGATGTTCTCCATCCAGCGGAAGAATTCGTCGCGGCCTCTCTCGGGCACGAACTTCACGCGACCGTCGCGCGCCGCCGCGATCGGCCCCTGCGCCAGCTTCTTGGCGTCGGCATACCATTGCTCGGTGAGGTATGGTTCGACCGGCACGCCGCCGCGATCGCCATAGGGCACGGCATGGGTGTGCGGCTCGATCTTCTCGACCAGGCCGAGTTCTTCCATTTCCGCCACGATCTTCTTGCGGGCGTCGAAACGGTCGAGGCCGCGGTATTTCTCCGGCGCGTTGTCGTTTACGCGCGCGAACTTGTCGAAGATGTTGACGGCCTCCAGATCGTGCCGGCGACCGACCTCGAAATCGTTGAAATCGTGCGCTGGCGTGATCTTCACCGCGCCGGAGCCCTTTTCGGGGTCGGAGTATTCGTCGGCGACGATCCGGATCCTGCGACCGACCAGCGGCAGCATGGCATGCTTGCCGATCAGGTGTTTCCACTTGGGGTCGTCGGGGTGCACCGCAATGCCGGTATCGCCCAGCATCGTCTCGGGCCGCGTGGTCGCCACCACGATGAACTCATCGGCGGCGCCCTCGATCGGGTATTTGAAATACCACAGGCTGCCCTTCACCTCGCGCGACTCGACTTCTAGGTCGGAAATCGCCGTCAGCATCTTGGGGTCCCAGTTGACCAACCTGAGATCCTTGTAGATCAGTCCGGCCTTGTAGAGGTCTACGAACACTTTCAGGACGGCCTTGGACAGTCCTTCGTCCATCGTGAAGCGCTCGCGGCTCCAGTCGCACGAGGCGCCGAGGCGACGAAGCTGGCCCGTGATGGTACCGCCCGAGAAAGCCTTCCACTCCCAGACCTTCTCGAGGAATTCCTCACGAGTGAGGAGCTTCTTGTTGGCATCGTTCTTCGCGGCGCCTTCAACAGCGAGGCCGATCCCCTCCTGCTCGAGGTTGCGCACGACCACCATCTGGGTGGCGATGCCGGCATGATCGGTGCCGGGTTGCCACAGCACATCGTCGCCCTTCATGCGTCGCCAGCGGATCAGCACGTCCTGCAATGTATTGTCGAGGGCATGCCCCATATGCAGGCTGCCGGTGACGTTGGGCGGGGGAATGACGATGCAGTATGGCGGCTTCGCCGACCCCGGGTCGGCGCGAAACGCACCGGCGCTCTCCCACTCGGGGTAGCGGCGGGCTTCGATTTCCTTGGGGTCGTAATTCTTGTCTAGCATCTCTTGCCTAATAAACGAAAAACGCCACGGGATTGGCGCCGTGGCGTTCGAAGGTCAGGGCGCCTGGGGTCAGCGGCGTGTCAGCCGGGTAATCTCGCGTTCGACATAGCGCTCGACCATCGGCGGCAGGTTACGATCGAGCCAGTCCTTTAGCATCGGCCGCAACATTTCCTTGACCAGATCCTCGATAGTCTTGCCGTTGCCGTCCATGGCCGGCCCCGGCTCCGGGGCGGCCGGCGGCGGCACGCTCTCCTGGACGACCTGGTTGAGGCGGGCAAACGCCGAATTCGCGACGCCGACGACGTTCGAGCCGATAAGCATGCCGTCGGGCGATTGATCGGCCGACGGTTGCGGCATCTCGGCCGCACGGACCGGATCGATCCGCGGCAAGGGAATCGGCCTCGAATCGACGGGGCCAACAGCAGGTTCCTCGACAAGGTCGGTCAGCACAAGCACATCGTCGCGACCGGCATCGCGCGGTACCGACACGAGGCGGGGCTCTCCGGGCGGAACGACGGTCGGACGGGCAGACTGGCTCAACGCCTGCTGGTTGCCGACCTGGGCGCGCGCCTCGTCATCCGAAATGATCTTGCGGATCGAGGCAAGGATATCGTCCATCGACGGATCGTTGGTCGCGTTCCTGGCATCGCTCATTTGGTGCTGCCCTTGGCGGCGGGACTGCCCGTGGAAACGGTTTCCGTCGCAGCGGGGTTGGCGGTGTCGCCATTGCCCCAGCCGATCCAACGGGAGCCCACTTCGTTATAGTACCTCTCCTCGTCGTAGTACTCGACCGGAAGACTGAGGGTCCGCGCCGTCAGGCGCCCGATACCGCTCAGGACGCCGTAATACGAGACCTGCACGTCATGGCGCGCCTGGATGAGGTTGACCTGGGAATTGAGCAGTTCCTGTTCGGCATTCAGCACGTCGAGGGTGGTGCGGGACCCGACCAGCGCCTCCTGGCGTACGCCGTTCAAGGCCACTTCGTTGGCCCGTACCTGGGCTTCGAATGATGTCACCCGCGAACGTGACGAGTCGAGCTGGCGCCAGGCGCGGATGACGTTCTCCGCCACTGTCCGGCGTGCACTGTCGAGTTCGTTGCGCCGCTGGCCGACCAGCTCCTTTGCCTGCCTGATCCTCGACCATTCGCCGCCCCCCTGATAGATCGGGATCGTGGCCTGAAAGCCGAGAATGAAGTTATTGAACTGGTCACCGGGGACCTGGACGTCCTGCTGCTGCTGGACGGTTCCGACGAGATTGATCTGGGGCAGCAGAGCGCCGATTGCACTGTTGACCCCGTATGATGCCGCCGTGATGCGGTATTGCGCGCTGACCGAACGGGGACCGCCATCCATGGCGAGCGCCACGGCCTCTTCCTCGCTGGCCGGCAAGCCGCCCACCAGCGGGATCTCGCCCAGCTTGCCGGGCTTCACCCCGACCGTGCGCTGGAAGGCCGCCTCAGCGATCCGAACCTGGGTGTCGGCCGACACGAGGTCGGCCTTGGCCAGTTCCAGGCGCGCCTCGGCTTGCGACACGTCGGTGATCGTGAGTTCGCCGACGCGGAAACGCTCGCGCGTCGCGTCGAGCTGCTGCACGAGCACATTGACGTTGTTCACTCGTGCATCGGCGATGGCGATGTTCTGGACCAGGTCCGCGTAGGCCGTCACCGCCGACAAAAGCACGTTCTGTTCGGTATCGGCGAGCGACGCGCGCTGTGCCTGGATATTGGCCTGTGCCTGCTTGGTGTTGGCGACGGTCTGGCCACCGAGAAAGATCGGCTGGGTTATCTGAAGCGTCGTCGCCTTGCCGTTCAAGGTATAGAACGTGGGCGCCTGAGGCACGCCTGGCGAGATGAACGGGTAGTTGGAGTCGAGGTTCTTGTTGTAGTTAAGCGACACCGTTACCCGCGGCCGCCAGTTGGCGACCGCCTGTGCCAGCGATTCGTCGGTCTGCCGCAGCAGCGCCCGGCTGGCCAGAAGGTCGGGGTTGGAATTGTAAGTCGTCGACAGGGCCTGGATCAGACTCTGGGCTCGCGCATCCGGCGCCGCGGCGAATCCAGCCGCAAGCGCAAGACCGGCTGCTGCGCAGGCACGATTCAAACAGGGCGGGATACGCATTGGCCTACTCTCATGATTGAAGGCGACCCTACCACTGCTGGATTGGGTATTGGTAGCCCCCCGACGTGGTTGCGAAAAACCGCTTGCGCCAAAATCAAAAGGTAAAACTGGGTGCCGGAACGAAGCCCGGAAGGAGCGCTGCGCTGGTCTCGAACAACGGGCGCCCCGACGTCACCCCTCCCTTCTTGACGAAGAGCTGGGCCACGCCCATCACGCCGGCAGCGCCGGCCAAGGTCGCGGCAAGTCGCCCGCCTTCGGCCAATTGATCGAGGATCGTCTGTGGAATCTCCCGAACCCCACCTTCGACCAGAATGACGTCAAAAGGGGCCGCCCCCGGTGCTCCGTGCTCCAGCCTGCCGACAAGCCACTCGATGGCGCCCAATCCCAATTCCCTGGCAATTTGTCCGCCGGCGGCCGCCAAAGCCGGATCGCTCTCGACCGCCGTCACCGCCTTCACCAACCGTGCCAACAGTGCGGCGCCATAGCCCCGCCCCGCCCCGATCACCAGGGCGCGGTCGTCGGCTTGCGGCTGCAGCGTCTGGATCAGTCGGGCCAGAACCATGGGTTCCATCAGGTAGCGCCCGCCGCCGAGCGGGACATCCTCATCGGCATAGGCAACGGACCGAAGGTTTTCGGGCAGGAAGCGCTCCCGCGGCAGGTCGCCGATGGCCGCCAGAAGTGCGGTATTGGTCACTCGATTCGGCCTCAATTGGCCATCGATCATGTTGCGGCGCGCGAGCGCAAAATCCGTCATAAGCCGACCTCTATATGCAGCGGTGTTTATAGGCGGCAGGCGGCAACAGCGTCAAAGGGCGCCGCGTCGCGGCCCCGTCCGTCCGGCTTGACCCGTCTGTCGCGGCATGAGTATAGCACCGCCGTTCCTCGCGCGGCCTGGTGGCAGAGTGGTGATGCAGCGGACTGCAAATCCGCGTATGCCGGTTCGATTCCGGCCCAGGCCTCCACAAACTGGGACGCTCAACGGCCCTTGCGTGGGCAGGACCGCTCTGTCAAAACACGGCGCATTCGCGGGCTGGATACCGCCGCCGCGACGATTTCCATTCCGGAGTAGCTCAGCGGTAGAGCAGGCGACTGTTAATCGCCCGGTCGTAGGTTCGAGTCCTACCTCCGGAGCCATTTGGGGCTACTCTCGATCGAGAGTGGCCCCTTTTTGCATTTGGAGTCCTGGCATGGCGACGCCTTCGCTTCCCGACGAAACCGTCGAATTGACCGACCACGTGGCGGCATTCCAGGGGTACTTCAAAGTCGGGCGCTACTTCTTCCGCCACAGCCTGTACCAGGGTGGCCAAAGTGCCGTGATCAGCCGCGAGGTCTTCGAGCGCGGCCATGCCGCGGCGGTCCTGCCCTACGATCCGCGGCGCGACGAGGTCGTACTGATCCGCCAGTTCCGTGCTGGATCCTACGTTGCCGGGCGGCATCCGTGGAACTGGGAGCTTGTTGCCGGGACATTCGAGGAAGGCGAAACGCCGGAGCAGCTCGTCCGTCGCGAGGCAATCGAGGAAGCAGATCTCAGGATCGGTGACCTGGTCCCGATTCACGATGTGATGCTGAGCCCCGGGTCGATGTCGGAGTCCTGTGCGGTGTTTCTCGGCCGGGTCGATTCTGCGAATGCCGGCGGTGTCTTCGGGCTGGAATCCGAAGGCGAGAATATCCTGGTCAAGGCGGTGCCGTTTGGCGACGCAAGGGCAATGATGGAGCGTGACGAAATCGACAATGCCGTCGCCGTTATCGGCCTGCAGTGGCTGGCACTGCACCGCGACGGGATAAGAGGCCGCTGGCGCTAGGCCGCGGTTGCGCGAACGGCTTGCGGGGGAGCCCCCTCCCTGTCTACCGTCGGCTCGGGAGCGCAGGGTCCAGCACAGCGAGTACGTCATGAAGGTCCGGTCTGGTTTTATCGAAAGCATCGGCAACACGCCGCTGATCAAACTGCGCGCTGCCTCCGAGGCGACGAGCTGCGAGATCTACGGCAAGGCGGAATTCCTCAATCCCGGCGGCTCGGTAAAGGATCGCGCCGCACTAGCGATGATCCGCGACGCCGAGCATCGCGGCACGCTGCGCAAAGGCGGCGTGGTGGTTGAGGGCACGGCCGGCAACACCGGTATCGGCATCGCCCTGGTCGCCAATGCGCTGGGCTACCGCTCAGTGATCGTGATGCCTGAGACCCAGAGCCAGGAGAAAAAGGACATGCTGCGCCTGTGCGGCGCCGATCTCCGCCTCGTGCCTGCCCTGCCCTACGCCAATCCCGGCAACTACGTCCGTTATTCCGAAACGCTGGCGAAGGAGATCGCCGCCACGGAACCGAACGGCGCGATCTGGGCCAACCAGTTCGACAATGTCGCCAATCGCGACGGGCATTATCGTACGACCGGTCCCGAGATCTGGGACCAGACCGACGGCAAGGTCGACGGTTTCACCTGCTCCTGCGGCAGCGGCGGCACGCTCGCTGGCGTTGCGATGGCGCTGAAGGAACGCAATGCCGGCGTAAAGATCGCGATCAGCGATCCGATGGGCTCGGCGCTCTACAACTGGTACGCCAAGGGCGAGCTGAAGGCCGAGGGCAATTCAGTCACCGAAGGCATTGGCCAAGGTCGCATCACCAAGAACCTCGAAGGCGCGCCGATCGACCTGCCGCTGCGCATCACCGACGAGGAAGCTCTGCCGCTGCTGTTCGATCTCATTCAGCACGAGGGCCTCGTACTGGGCGGCTCGACCGCCATCAACATCGTGGGCGCGATGAAGCTCGCCAAGGAACTCGGGCCGGGCAAGACGATCGTCACCATCCTGGCCGACGGCGGCTCGCGTTATCAGTCCAAGCTGTTCAATCCCGCCTTCCTGCGCGAGAAGAACCTGCCACTGCCGCCGTGGATGACATGAGCCCCCTGTGATGAGCCGCGTCGTCGTCTGCGGCAGCCTCAACATGGATGTCGTCGTGCAAAGCGCACGGCGGCCGGCAACCGGCGAAACGCTGCTTGGCGGCAAGGTCTCTCTCCTGCCCGGCGGCAAGGGCCTCAACCAGGCCATCGCGGCGGCCCGCCTCGGCGCCGCAACCGCCATGGTCGGTGCGGTCGGCAAGGACGCCTTTGCGACGGCTCTGCGCAGCTTCCTCGCCGACAGCGGTGTCGACCGGGCCGGCGTCCGGGAGATCGAGGGGCACGCGACCGGCATGGCGCTGATCCAGGTCGCCGGCGGCGACAATTCCATCACTGTCGCCTCGGGCGCCAACCTGGAGCTGACGACGGCGATGGTCCGTCAGGCGCCGCGTCGCGGCGACGTCTGGGTTGCCCAGTTCGAGACGCCACTTGTCACGACCGAAGCCGTGCTGAGGCTGGCCCGGGTGGCCGGCGCGCGCACCATCCTCAACCTCGCGCCGTTCGTGCGCTATCCGGGCCGATTGCTGAAGTCGGTCGACGTCGCGGTCCTGAACGAGATCGAGCTGGCGCAGGCCGCGCGGATGAAAATCACCGCGGCGAGCCCGCTCCGCGCGATCGCCGCGGCCTGCGAGAAATTGCGCGGCCGGGGCGCCGGCATCGTCGTCGCGACCCTGGGACGGCACGGCGCCGTCGTGGCGACCGCCGACGGCGCGACCCGCATCCCTGCCCTCAAGGCCAAGGTCGTGGACACGACCGGGGCCGGCGACTGCTTCGTCGGCGCGCTGGCTGCCCGTCTCGCAGCGGGCGCTGCCCCCATCGATGCCGCCCGCTATGCCAGCGCTGCAGCGGCCTGTTCCGTAGGGCGATTGGGTGCGGCACCGTCCATGCCGACGGCAAGGGAAGTTGCAGCGCGCCTGGCGAGGGCCTAAATCCCCACCATGGTTGAAGAACTTTTCCGTCAGGACGCCTATCTCAAGGAAACCGAAGCCACCGTCACCGCGCTCGACGAACGCGGCGTGCGGCTGGACAGGTCCATCTTCTATCCGACCGGCGGCGGTCAACCCGGCGACACCGGGCTTCTGCGCTGGGACGGCGGCGAGGCCCGGATTGTCGACTCGTTGAAGGCCGACGGCGGTGACGTGTTGCACGTGCTGGCGCCCGATGCGCCACGGCCGGCACTCGGCGCCACCGTCCATGGCCTGCTCGACTGGGAGCGCCGCTATCGCCACATGCGCATGCACACCGCGCTGCATGTCATGTCAGCGGTCATCAAGGGCAATGTCACCGGTGGCCAGGTCGGCGCCGACAAGAGTCGCCTCGACTTCAATCTCGAGGGCGATGTGCCGGCCAGGGAATGGGTCACCGGGGAGGTCAACAGGCTGATCGCGCTCGACCGGCCGGTGACGCCGCAATGGATCACCGACGATGAACTGAATGCCCGACCCGAACTGGTGAAGACCATGAGCGTGCGCCCGCCGATGGGTGCTGGCCGTGTTCGCCTTCTCGCGATCGAGGGTATCGACCTGCAGGCCTGCGGCGGCACCCACGTCGCCCGCACCGGCGAGATCGGCCGCGTCGAATGCACGAAAATCGAAAACAAAGGCAAGATGAACCGCCGGTTCGTCATTGCCCTCGCCTGAGGAAACACCAATGGACTATGCAAGACCCGACGCGCTCGTCAGCACCGACTGGCTCGCCGCCCGCCTCGATGCTCCCGATGTCCGCATCGTCGATGGCTCGTTCTACCTGCCGGCGCAAAAACGCGACCCCAGGGCGGAGTTCGCCCAGCAGCACATTCCCGGCGCGGTGTTCTTCGACATCGACGAGATCGCCGATACCGCCAATCCCCTGCCGCACATGCTGCCCTCGCCGGAGAAGTTCGCCTCGCGGGTACGCAAGCTCGGACTGGGCGACGGCAGCAGGATCGTCATCTACGACACCACGCCGATGACCGGCGCCTGCCGCGTCTGGTGGATGTTCCGCACCATGGGCCACAAGGATGTCGCGGTGCTCGATGGCGGCCTGCCCAAGTGGCTGCGCGAAGACCGCCCGGTGACGGACGATCCGACGCCGCCGCGCGACCGCCACTTCACCGCCCGCCTCGACAATACCCTGGTCCGCTCGGTCGACGACGTGCGCGGCCTGATCGACAGCAAGCGCGAACAGATCGTCGACGCCCGCGCCGCCGCCCGTTTCCGCGGCGAGGCACCGGAGCCGCGTGCCGGCCTGCGCGGCGGTCACATGCCGGGCGCCTACAACCTGCCCTACAACGAGCTGCTCGATGCCGTGACCGGCACCATGCTGCCGGCCGACACGCTCGCGGCCCGCATCAAGGCATCCGGCATCGATCCGGCGAAGAAGGTTACCGCAAGCTGCGGCTCGGGCGTTACCGCCTGTGTCGTCGGGCTCGGCCTCTACCTGACGGGCGCGCCTGAGGCTGCGATCTACGACGGTTCGTGGACCGAATGGGGCGGCCGCGCCGACACACCCATTGTCACCGGTACCTGATCTCTTCGCGCATCAGCCGCCGCCACGTGGTGACGGCCGCCTGCCGGTTCGCATCACCTACCTCGAACTGACGCCGGCCACGTGGACGCGGCGCGGGCGGAAGCCCGATCTCGATCTTTCGCTCGTCAGGGTCGATGCGCCGACCGCCAGTCTCTATCGCGATCTCTACGACCGCGTTGGCCGTGCGTGGCTGTGGTACGAGCGTCGCCTGCTCTCCGATGCAACTCTGGCCGGGGTGCTGTCGACGCCTGGGCACGAGTTGCATGTCGCCCGCCACGCCACTCCCAACGGCGGCGCGCTGGTCGGTTATTTCGAACTGCAGGACGATGAGATCGTCTTCTTCGGTCTCACGCTCGACTACATCGGCCGGCGGATCGGCCCCTGGCTGCTCGACCGGGCAGTCGAACGGGCAATCGCCCGCGGTTCGGCTCGGGTGATCCTGAACACCAACACCCTGGATCATCCCAGGGCGCTCGACACCTATCGCAAGGCTGGCTTTCGGACACTGCGTAGCGAAAACAAGGAGCTGCAGGACCCACGGGTGCTGTGGCCGGAGGTCTACCGCTGGCCGCCGGCGTGAGGCCTGTGCCATAGTTGGCAACATGACCAGCAAGAAAACTTATACCCGCCCCGACACCGTTTTGGCCGTCGCCGGCCGCGATCCCGCGAACAATTTCGGCATCGTCAATCCACCCGTCTATCACGCCTCGACCATCCTCTCGCCGACGATGGAGAAGTTCGAGAACCGGATCCCGTTCGAAGGCTTCGGCTACGGCCGTAACGGCACCCCGACCCAGAAAGCCCTGGAAGACGCTGTTGCCGCTATCGAGGGTGCCCACCGCTCCATCGCCGTGCAGTCCGGCCTCGGCGCGGTCACCGGTGCCATCGTCGGCTTCCTCAAATCGGGCGATCATATGCTGGTCACCGACAATGCCTACGGCCCGGCCCGGCGTTTCTCCAACACCACGCTCAAGAATTTCGGCGTCGAGACCACCTACTTCGATCCGATGATCGGCGCCGGCATCGAGAAGATGATCCGGCCCAATACCAAAATCGTCTACCTCGAAGCGCCCGGCTCGCAGACCTTCGAGGTCCAGGACGTCGACACCATCGCGGCGATTGCCAAGAAGCATGGCGCCACGGTGATCATCGACAATACCTGGGCGACGCCGCTGTACTTCAAGCCGTTCGAGCACGGCTGCGACATCTCCGTGCATGCCGGCACCAAGTACATCGTCGGCCATTCCGATGCGATGATGGGCATCATCTCCTGCGCGACGCGTCCGCTGTTCGAGACGGCGAAGACCGCCTGCCAGTCGTTCGGCTTCCATGCAGCACCCGACGATTGCTACCTGGCGCTTCGCGGCCTGCGCACCATGGGCGTGCGGCTACGCCATCACGAAGTGAGCGGCCTGGCCATCGCCCAGTGGCTGAAGGGCCGGCCCGAAGTCGACAAGGTGCTGCACCCCGCCCTGCCCGACTGCCCCGGTCACGAGAACTGGAAGAAACAGTTCAAGGGCTCGTCCGGCCTTTTCTCCTTCACGCTGCGCGACGGTTTCAGCAAGAATGCGATGGCCGCGATGCTGGACGGCATGGATATCTTCGGCATGGGCGCGAGTTGGGGCGGCTACGAAAGCCTGATGATCCCGGCCCACCCCGACCAGTACCGCACCGCCGTTCCGTGGCCGCAGGGCAAGCAGCTGTTGCGCGTCCATATCGGCCTGGAGGATGTCGAAGACCTCAAGACCGATCTCGCCGAGGGCTTCGAACGCCTCAACCGCGCCCACAACGCCTAATCTTCTTCTCGGCAGAGCCCACAACGAAACCTCATGCTGAGGAACGAGTGCAGCGAGTGTCTCGAAGCATGGGCCGCACGCACCTCGTCCGTTGCCCATTCTTCGAGACGCCGCGCTTCGCGCGGCTCCTCAGGATGAGGGGTGTGGGTTTGGTCTCAGCGCCGCTCGGAAGAGGTTAAGACTTCCGGCAATCGGCGCAGATGCCGGTGACTTCGAGGGTCATTTCGCGGGCGGTGAAGCCGCGCCGCGCCGCGCCGGCGGCAATCGCCTCGCCGAGATCGGCCGCCTCCATTTCCTCGGCGTTGCCGCAGTCGGCGCAGATCAGGAAGAAGCCGCGGTGGGCCTCGCCGGGATGGTTGCAGCCGACAAAGGCATTCATGCGCTCGATACGGTGGATCAGGCCGTTCTCGATCAGGAAGTCGAGCGCCCGGTAGATCGTCGGCGGCGCCGAGCCGAGTTCCTCGCTGCGCAGGCTGTCGAGCAGGGCGTAGGCGCCGACCGGCTTGTGCCCGGACCAGATCAGTTCGAGAACCCGCCGCCGCAGCGGCGTAAAGCGCAGGCTTTTGGCGGCGCACAGCTTCTCCGCCGCGGCAAGCGCATCCTCGACGCAGTGCCTGTGGTCGTGGGCATGGCCAGGGGCTGCAGCCGGTTTCTTCACGAGGTTTCCGATTTGCCAAGCAGGTGTTCGGCGATTATACGCCCCGTTCCTTTCGGAGGCCAAGGCTGCCCGATGTACCCTGCAACACTGACCACCTACCAACCGGCCGAGATCGCCGCCGCCCTCACGGTCATTCAGTTCAATGACGAGGGCCTCGTGCCGGCAATCGCCCAGCAGCACGATTCGGGCGAAATCCTGATGATGGCCTGGATGGACCGCGACGCGGTCGCCGAGACGATGCGCAGCGGCCGGGTCTGCTACTGGTCGCGCTCTCGCCAGGTCCCGTGGCGCAAGGGCGACACGTCCGGCCACATCCAGACCCTGGTCGAACTGCGCATCGACTGCGACGGCGATACCTTGCTGGTGCTCGTCGATCAGACCGGTGTGGCCTGCCACACTGGCCGGCATAATTGCTTTTTCCAGGCGGTCCGTGACGGCGCCCTGCAGACCATCGCCCCGATCGTCGTCGACATGAGCCGGATCGGAAAGGATTGAGCTTGCCCCGCGGCGTGTTCTTGCGGCGCGCCTTCCTTGGCGCCGGCCTTCTCCTCCCGCTGGGTGCCTGCCAGACCTCCGACCTGTTCGGAGGGCGCCGGACGACACTGTCGCCGCGCGGCGATCGCCTGGTGCGCCTGATCCAGAACACCGGCAAGGACAACATGATGGCGCCGGAGGTCCCCGCGCTCATGGGGATCACCAACGAGGGGCGCGACATTCCGGTCCGGCAACTGGCCGGAGAGGGCACCGGCGGGCGCTTCGTCGTCAGCCTGGTCAACATCCGCAAGATCCACGAGTTCATCTTCCACCGCCGCCAGGGCGACGTGCTCATTCTGCACCTGAGCGATACCGCGTTCGCGCGACTGCGGAGCGTGCGCTATCCGCGCGACGGCAAGCCGTCGGTGATCACCGACGTGGCTTTCGCCGAGAGCGACTTCCAGCAGCAGATCGCCTTTTGGTTCGACCGCATACCGGGCCGGTAGTAATGTGACGGCGCGATGACAGTCGCCGTCTCTCCTCCCGCTTCGGCCCGCCGGACCCTCACGATCTGCGGCGGCGCGCATGCCCTGCACGACGGCTTCACCGATCTCCTGAACGTCCTCTATCCCCTGCTGCAGGCCCAGTTCGGCCTGAGCTACGCCGCGATCGGCGCGCTGAAGACGGTCTATTCCGGCGCCATGGCCAGCGGCCAGATCCCCTCGGGCAAGCTGGCGGTGCGGCTGGGCGGTGTGCGCGTGCTGGCCGTGGGCACGACGCTGGTCGCCGTCGGATACGCCCTGGCCGGCCTCGGCGGATCGCTCTACGGCGTCGTCGCAGGGCTCCTGCTGGCCGGGCTGGGCGGCAGCACCCAGCATCCCATCGCCTCGAGCCTGGTGTCGGCGGCCTATCCGGGCCTGCGTTCGCGTACCGCTCTGGGCACCTACAATTTCACCGGAGACCTCGGCAAGGTGGCGCTGCCTGCCCTGTTCGCCGTCGCGGCGGCCGCGCTCGGCTGGCAACAGGCACTGGTGGTCATGGCGGCACTCGCCGTGGCGGGCGCCGGGATCATCCTGGCCACGTTGAGGCCCATCCCGCTGCACGACCCGGAAATCAGTTCTAAGGCCACCATGACCGGCCAGGACCGTCCATGGGCTTACCGTCTGCTGTTCGCGATCCACGTCGCCGACGCCCTGGTGCGCAGCGGCTTTCTGATTTTCCTGCCGTTTCTCCTGAGAGACAAGGGAGCCGACCTGCCGACCATCGGGCTTGGCCTCTCGCTGCTGTTCGCCGGCGGCGCCACCGGAAAGCTGGTGATGGGCTGGATCGGCGCGCGGCTGGGTGTCGTGCCGTCGGTTATCCTGACCGAACTGGCCACGACGGCGCTCATCCTCGCCCTTCTGCCGCTGTCGCTGCCGCTCGCGCTGGTGGCGTTGCCGGTCGTCGGCCTGATGCTGAACGGCACCTCGTCGGTACTCTACGGCACCATTCCCGAGTTCGTGAGCACTGCGAAACGAACCCATGCCTTCGCGGTTTTCTACACCGGAGGTTCGGTGGCCGGGGCCACCGGCCCCTTCCTGTTCGGCCTGCTGGGCGACGCCATCGGCCTCACGATGGTGCTTGCCGTCGTGGCCTCAGTGGCACTCGCAACAGTGCCGATGGTGTGGGCGCTGCGGCCGGCCTTCCGCTCTTAAATCTCCCGGATTGTCGGTCAGGCTTCGTCGCTTGACCTCGCTGTCCGACTCGATACCTTCGCCGCGCCGGCGATTGTCCGCCTATTTCCAACCCAAATCGCAACAGCGCCGCGACTCGATGCGGTGGCTTGAGACAGGAAAGGTCGTAGACCAATGGACTATCGTTCCCTTTTTTCAGAAACCGAACGAGCAGCTGATCGTGCGCTGGCCAAGCCGGCTGAATACGCCGCCTACAAGAAGACATTCAACGAATCCCTGAAATCCAAGGACCCGTTCTTCGGCAAGATGGATGTGCAGCCTTGCGTGCTGGCCTACACGCCCGAGCAGCGCGCTGCCCTGTCACAGCTTGGCCTGCAATTGCATCAGATCGTCGAAATCGTCATTCAGATGTACATCAATGGCGTACACAAGCTCCTCGACGAATTCCCGCAATACATCCTGTTCAAGCCGCTCATGGAGCGGCAGCTGATCTCCTACCAGGAATACGGGCGCTACGACTTTATCGTCGATCGCGCCGGAGATCCGGTCTTCATCGAAACGAATGCGGCGATGGCCAGCGGCTACCTGCCTCTGATGACCGTTCAGGAAGAGTTTGCGAAGACGGCTCCGGAATTTCTGCGCGTCGCGGGCATGCAGACGGAACATCCCAAGCGCGACGAGGTCTTCGGCAGCTCGATTGCCCGCATGGTCAGGACGTTTACCAGCGACGACGGCGCCGTCGCGGTGCTCGTTGACGAAAACCACAAGATGCACGAAGTGGAAATGATTGCGGCCAGCTTGCGCCGTGCCGGCCTCGAGGTCGTCGTCGGTGACGTTGCCGATCTGGTTTATGACCACGGCTACCGGCTTGGCCACGACGGCCCTGAGATAATCGCGACATTCAACAAGTTCCGGCTGTTCGGCTCGCAGCATCATTGGTCGGCGGCGGCGCCGGCGCGCCACCACACTTTTCTCGAGGGCATTCGAAACAATGCGTTCCTGTCGATCAATAATTTTGCCTGCCTGACGATCGCCGAGGACAAGGCGATCTTCGCCGCGATGCGAAGCGAGGCAGTCCAGGCGGCCCTGACGCCCGAGCAGAAGAAGTTCATCCGCAGGCATACACCCGACTCCTATCCGTTCTCACCCGGCATGATGACGCTCGAGGGCACGCAACTGCTGGCCGACATGCGGGTCAATCGCGGCGAGTGGATCCTGAAGCCACGCAACGACTATCGCGGCGGCGGCGCCTATAGCGGCCGCGACTACGACGCTGAGGGATGGAAGTCTCTGCTCGACACCGTGGCTGCACAAGAGACCCCGTATCTCGCGCAGCGCCGTGTCGACGCCCACATGTTCCGGATCGCCGTTGCCGAGGAAGCCGTCGTCAGGCGGGAAGAGGTGCGCATTCTGGGCGGCCTCTATTACCGGCATCTCAGCGCTTCCGGCATCGTCGCCCGGGTTTCGCCGTCGGAGATCGCCAATGTCAGCTCAGGCAAGGCATATGTCTTGCCGGACATGGAGATACCCGGCGCGGCCGGCTGAACGCGGCCTTCTCCCCGTGAATCCGACCGAGTCCGGCGCGTCTCCTCTCCAGGGATGGCTGATCGTCGCGGCCATGACCACCTGTCAGGCTCTGGTGTTGTTCGACATCACCGCCGTCGGCGTCGCTTTGCCGAACATGACCGTGGACCTCGACCTGTCTCCCTCGGGAGCCGCCTGGCTGGTCAATGCCTACCTGGTCTCCTACACAGCGCTCGTCGCGCTCGGCGGCCGCCTCGCCGACGAGTGGCAGCGTTATCGGGTGTTCCTGCTCGGCGTGCTGCTCTTCGTAATGGGTTCCGCGGCCTGCGGCCTGACGCCATCGGGCACCTTCCTGTCGGAACCATGGATTATCGCGTTCCGGGCGTTGCAGGGCATGGGCGGCGCCCTGATGGTTCCGGCTGCACTGGCCATCGTCATTTCCTCCGTGCCGGCAGAAGCGCGTGGCCGGGCGATGTCGGTCTACATAGGTGGCGGCCAGGTTTTCTTCGTTCTCGGTCCGGTGGCTGGAGGGTTTCTCACGCAGCATATCTCGTGGCGCGCGATTTTCTTTGTCGCCGTGCCGGTGGCGGCGGCTGGGGCAGCGTTGCTCGTGGCCGTGATGCGATCTGCGGTGGCGGCTCGGCCACGTGGCGCGGCCACCGTCCGCAGTGGCACCCTTGCTATGGTCGCCGGCATGGCGCTCGCCATGCTCGGCCTACAGCAAGCGGGGCATTCCGGCTGGCGTGAAGGCCATCCGGTCGTCCTGCTGGCCGCCGGCCTCGCGGCCATGGCGTGGTTCGTAGCGTCCGAGCGCGGCGCCGCCCGGCCCTTGCTGCCGCTCGAGTTGTTTCGCGATGACGCGTTTCGGCGCTACGCCGCCACCTTGTTTCTCCTGCAGGTGGCGACTGTCGGATTGATCACCTTCGCGCCCCTGCTGCTTCAGAGAGGGTTTGGACTGACCCCGTCCACAGCTGGAATCGTGATGCTGGCGTTCATCGGCGGTTGGGCCGCCATGGTGCCGGTCGCGGGCATTCTTCACGATCGATTCGGCCCCCGGCGGCCGATTGCGATCGGCGCGCTCGTCGCCATGGTCAGCCTCGCCGCATGGACCTGGAGTCTGACCGAACTGACGGTCGCCCTTCAGATCCCATTCATGGCGCTCACTGGCGTCGGCATCGGCCTCAGCATCCTCCCCGCCAATACCGCAGCGGTGACTGCCGGCGACGCGTCACGACGGGCTGCCACGGTGGGGCTCGTCCAGACCATGCGCCAGCTTGGTGGATGCACGAGTATCGCCGTTCTGAGCGTGTTCTTTCTCGCCGCGCCGAGTTCCGCGCCGACCAGCCTGGTTGCCATGGCACAAACAGGCTTCCTCATCCTCCTGGCTGTCGTCGCCGTGAACGTCGCGATCAACATACGGAACGGCCGGGCGGCAGCGGCTCCATAACTGCGGGCCGCAAGCCTGCTGCCAGCTGCTGCTTCGTGTTCGCGGTGGTCGGAATCGTGCGCCGCGACGACCGGGTGATGTGCCCGGCGGCACATGTGCTACGCTTGCGAGGACATGTCTTCTTTTGCTCGCGTCTTCGCAATCGTCGTGGTCCTGGCCATGATCGGCGGCGCCGTTGGTGGATGGTTTGGCCTTCGATACCTCGAGCATCGTTGGACATTCATTCCTGATAAATACGACCCCGGGGCACCGTGGGAGATACCGGCCGGTGTGGCGGAGGTTTCATTT
This sequence comes from uncultured Reyranella sp., assembly GCA_937915145.1. Lineage (GTDB taxonomy): Bacteria > Pseudomonadota > Alphaproteobacteria > Reyranellales > Reyranellaceae > Reyranella. The sequence goes on along the minus strand of CALDNT010000059.1, from coordinate 26,321 downwards.
CCGACCTCCGACGGCGTCCGTCTCCATGGCTGGTTCCGGCCAGGCCAGGCGCCGCGCAACGGTGTCACCGTCCTGCTGATGCTTGGCAGGACCGGCAAGCTTCCGACCTTCAAGTATGAAATCGACGCCATGCAGAGGCGCGGGTTTGACCTGCTGCTGTACAACTACCGCGGCTACGGGAAGAGCGAAGGCACCACGCTCAGCGAAGCGACGCTTGTCCTCGATGGCAGGGCCGCACTGCGCTATTTGACGGAAGAACGCGGGATCGCCCCGGGTTCGATCGCCTTGGTTGGCATTTCTCTTGGCGCGGCGGTCGCGGTGGACCTTGCCACGTCTTCGCCCTGCCGGGCTGTGGTATTGATCGGTGCCTTCGCCTCTCTCAAACAGGCCGCCAAGTATGCCAGGCCCTGGATCCCGGATTTTCTGCTCGATCACCTTGAAAGCCCGTTCGACACCGTCGGCAAGGTCGCCGGCGTGAACTGTCCGGTGCTGCTCGTTCACGGTGAATCCGACAAGATATTTCCGCTCTTTCAGGCGGAGGAAATCTATCAGGCCGCGCCCTTGCCCAAACGGCTGATCGTCGTGCCGGATGCCGGACATTGGCGGCCGACCAGGAGCGACAACAAGTATTTCGATCAGGTGGCCTCGTTCATCATCTCCGGAAAATGAGCGGCGGGCGGGAGCGGCGTCAAAATCAAGTGCCGTCAAAACGCTGGCACGCGATGCGATCAGCCCCTAGATCGGCCTATTGACTTATCCTATCCGTTTGATATTCCTGTCACGCAAAGCGAGGCGAACAGGAGGACCTCAAACATGACCGCACGCGAAGCCCTCGACCTTTGGGAGGCCTACGGAGATGCCGTCAGTCTGCCGCAGATCTACCGTGAGATGGGCCTGACGCGCCTGCGCATCCTGGTCGCCGAGGAGTCCAAGCCGCCGCAGCGGAGCGCCATAGACCGCATGCCGATCCCGCGGCTCAACTACAATCCGCTTGACCGGGCGCTGGGACGTGAAACGCCGCCCGACCCCGCCCCGCCGGTTGCGGCAACGGTGGACAGACCACTGCCGCAGGCGCCCAAGACCTTGCGCGACAAGGCACTCACAAATCCCGTGCGGTTGCGCACGCCCGGCCGGAGACGGGCCTCTTTCCTCTATCATCTCGCGGTCTGCGGTTGCGTGGCCGAAGCGGCGGCGCGCGCCCAGATCGGCCGCAGTACGCTCTATCGCTGGCGGGACGATCTGCCCAGGTTCGCCGAGCGCTGGGACGAAGCCATCGCCCGACGCCAGCGCGTGGTCGGCGACGACATCGTCCTGCTGGCCAGCCAGATCGAGTTCCAGCCGGTGCTGTTCGCCGGCAAGACGGTGGGCCAGCGGCGCAAGATCAACGCACAACTCCTGATGCATGTGCAGAAGCGCCTGGATGCCGACCGCCGCCGCGCCGAGGACCGCGCCGAACGCCGCGAGCTGGCGCTGCTGCGCGCCACGCCGGTCGACGAGGAAGCATTGGCCGAACGGCTGCTCGTCCTGATGGAACGGCGACGTGAAACGAGTCATCCGGTGTCCCACGAAGCGGCCCCGGAGACATCGGATTCAGCCAACATAAACAAGGACTTGGACGAGGCAGCGTGAGGTGGGGGACGACGTGGCCCCCTGTCCCACGCGCTTAACGCACGCCGTCCCAGACCGGCCCCATCGGTCTCAACCGCATGCCCTTGCGCAGGAACTTGTAGGGCATCTCGACCGGGTCGGTGATGTGGGCGCCGGGCGAACGGACCACCAGGATGGTCTCGGCGATCGGCTGGAAATCGGCGCGGAAATGCACCGTCGATTTCAGCGCGATGATGGGGACCTGGCTCGGCTCGACGCCGACGGCACGGAACATCTCCTGGTCGGCCGCCTGGACCCGCTTGGCCGCCAGCACCGCGGACACGCCCGATGCCTCGTCGGTGACCAGCGCCATCGGCCCGATCTGGAACTTGGCGCCGCCGTAGAACGGGCCGGTGCCGGTGAAGATGCCGTCGCCCAGTTTCACCACCCGCCAGTCGGCGACCACAGGCTTTTCGCCGCCATAGCCCACCACGGCGCCGATGCCGCGGCGCATGATATTGCCTTCGCCGGTCGCCGCCGCCTCCTTTGCCGCGCCCTCGTCGACGATCATGCCGATCACAGCACCCCGGGCCTTGTGACGCATCAGGGCAGCCAGCAGCCCCACTGTATCGGACGTGCCGCCGGCGCCGGGATTGTCCTGCACGTCGGCCAGCACGATCGGCTTGCTGGCCGTCTTCGACAGTTCGATGGCGCGCAAGGCCGCCTGGTCGGGATCCAGCAACTCGCCGTCAAAGGATTTCTCCTGTGCCTTCACCGTGGCGGCGAGCCGGTCGGCGGCGGCCTCGACCGCCTCCCTGTCGTGGCCATAGACCACTAGCGCCGGCCCGCATTGGGCGATGTCGGCCGGCGGGAAGCCCGGCGTGTGCGTCACGCTCACGATGCCCTGGTTATGGCTCTTTTCGCCCGCCTCCATCTCGCCCACGAGATCGAAGATCGCCTTGGCCGGTTCGATGAAGGTGCACTGCCAGACCAGCGGGATCAGGAAATCGAGCTGGCGATAGGCGCGATAGACCGGCCGCTTCTCCCGCAAGAGCTTGTCGAGCAGTTCGACAGCGCGCTTGCCTGTAGCCGCCATGTCGATGTGCGGATAGGTGCGATAGCCGACCAGCGCCGTTGCAAGCCGCGCCATCTCGGGCGTCAGGTTGGCGTGATAGTCGAGGCTCGCCACCACCGGCAGATCGTCGCCAACGACGGCGCGGATCCGGGCCAGCAGCTCGCCCTCGCCGTCCTCGGTGTTCTCGGCCACCATGGCGCCGTGCAGGTCGAGATAGACGGCGTCGAACGGTCCCTGCTCGCGCAAATCCTCGTCGAACAGCGCCCACATCTTCTCGTAGGCATCCTCCGTCACGTACGACGCCGGCGCCGCCGCCGCCCAGGCCAGCGGCACGATCTCGTGGCCGAGTTCGGCCAGGCGCTTGACCGCCCCGGCGATCGGAATGTTGAAGCCCTCGACGCCGGCGATCATCTCCGGTCCGCGCAGCAGCGGCGGCCAGGCATCGGCACGGACGAACTCCTCCCAGGTAGCCTGCTGCGGCGCGAAAGTGTTGGTCTCATGCTGGAATCCGCCCACAGCAATACGCGCCATACCAAGTTCTCCCTCTTCACAATCCCACCGGCCGCGGCGACCATATCATCGTGGCGCACAAATTCCTTCCCGTTGTGGCGATGCTTTTCCTCGCGGCCTGCAACGTGCCGGCGCAATGGCAAAAGCCGGACGTCGAGCGGGCAGCACTCGACAGCGACCTCCTGCAATGCCGTCATGCCGGACAGCAGCAGTCGCTCAGAGCCTACGCGTCGCAGCTCAACTTTCCGTTCAACAGTCCGCCCTTCTGGGCCGGATCGTGGCAGCCGAGCCGCGACCGATGGAACCGCAGCGTGGAAGCCGACCGGGAATTTGCCGAGGGGCGGTTCACGGCCGACTGCATGCGCGACAAGGGTTACCAACGGACCTCACCGCGGGCGTCTGGCAGCCTCTGACGCGCTCAGCCATTGCCTGTCGCATCCTCGATGGCGCGCAGCAGCACCGGCCAGTATTCCTTGCCGTGGCCGAGTTCGACCGCCCGCTCCATCAACTCGCGGGCGACATCGGCACCCAGCGCCGGCACGCCTTTTTCCCCGGCCATCTCGATGGCGTAGCCGAGATCTTTTAGCGCGTATTCCGTCGAGAAGGCGCGTTCGGGAAAGACGCCCGGCAGCATCGCCTTCATGCCGTGATTGCGCAGCGCGAAGGAATCGGCCGAGCCTTTGGTCAGGGTCTCGTACAGCACCTTGCCGTCGACGCCGTGGGCACGGGCGATCGACAGCGCCTCGCCCAACGCCACCACGGTCTGGAACAGGATCATGTTGTTCAGGATCTTGACCGTCTGCCCCGCGCCGGCGTCGCCGCAGTGCGTCACCTCGCTCGCCATGTGGCGCAGCAGCGGCGCGATACGGGCAAAAGTCTCCGCCGTGGCACCGACCATGATCGACAACGTGCCGTCGATCGCGGCCTGGCGCGTGCGGGCGACAGGCGCGTCGGCGAAAGCCACGGCTTGGCCCTCGAATGCGGCAAACAGCCGGCGGGCGAGCGCCACCGGCGCCGTGCTGAGGTCGACCACGGTCGCGCCCGGCTTGACCTTCGACAGCAACCCGCCCTCGCCCAGGCAGATCTGCTCCACTTCCCTGCCGCCGGGCAGGGAGAGGAAGATCGTCCGGCAGCCTGCCGCGATCTCGTCGAGCGCGGCGCTCTTCACGCCGGCGGCCGCAAGCCGCTCCAGCGGTGCGCGGTCGCGGTCGCTTGCCAGCACCGTCATCCCGCTCTTGCGCGCCAGGTTGGCACACATCGGCTCACCCATCGTGCCGACGCCGATAAATCCGATCATGTCCGTCATGTCAGTCCACTATGAAGAGTTTGGCACCGCCCGCGGTGCGCGAACGGTGGGCCAGATCGCCGTCGGCCACCTGGTAGCTCTGGCCGGGCTTCAGCACGACGGTGCGGCCGTCCGCCAGTTCGGTGTGCAACTCGCCTTCCAGTACCAGCAGCACGTGGCCTTTCTGGCACCAATGGTCGGCGAGATAGCCGGGCGTATATTCAACCATGCGCACCCGGATGTTGTTGAAAGTGCGGGTGCGCCAGAACGCCTTGCCGGTCTCGCCGGGGTGTTCCGTGCGCTCCACGTCGGTCCAGTCGGTCGTGCCGAAAGGTATGTCGAACATCAGCATGGCGAGTGTCTAGCACGGAACCCGCCTTCACCCCCACTCCGCCAGTGCCTTCTCCAGGCTCTCCTGCCCACGATAAAGCATCGCGCGCCAACCGGCGGCGCGCGCGGCGTCGACGTTTTCCGCGCGATCGTCGACGAACAGGATCGATTGCGCCACCGTCACGCCCATGCGCGCCTGGGCACTGGTGTAGAAAACCCGTTCCGGCTTGCAGACACCCAGCGCCGCCGAATAGACGATCTCGTCGAAATGCGCCCCAAGTCCGGCATGGTCGCGCAGATAGGTGACGCGGTGATGCTCCTGGTTGGTGGCCGCGAAGCAACGGCCACCAGTGCGCGTACGCCACGCGTCGGCCTGGGCCAGCACACCGCGGTCGATCACACAGTCCTTCTCGAACCAATAGGCGACGAACTCGTCGAGCCGGTCGGCCAGGCCTTTGCTCTGGAAGTACGCCTGCAAGGCGACGTAGAGATCGAGCCGCCCGCGCAGTACTTCCATGAACTCACGCCGGAAGAAGTCGCGGGCGATTTCCTCTTGGTCGAAGCCCCAGTCGGCCTTCAAGGTCGCAGACCACGGCCGTGCCGAACCCGGCTGGGCGAGCGAGACGACGCCGTCAATGTCGAGAACGAGGACAGGGTTGGAACTCATGGCGTCATTGGTCCCGCTGCGGTCTTCGCCGCCAGATGCTTCGTCACGAACGACTCCCGAACAGCGCATACCGGAAGCGCAAGCTGGCCTCGCGGGGAGTCGGATGTCAATCGAACGCGGCATTGCAACATCGTGCGCGATTGCCGGTGATTCTCCGACGGCCTAGCATGCCGATCATCTGGAGGCGGAGTGTCTGATGCAACCATCGCGCCGATCCGTTCTGCTCGCGGCCACAGCTGCCGCATTGACGATCCCCGCCACGCCGAACGCTCAGCCGGCGGCCGGACGGCAGAAGATCCTGCGCCTGCAGACACGGCAGATCGAGGTCGGTGGCAAACTGGCGACCCGCTATGGCGTCGTCCAGCCGTCGGGAGCCTACGGGCTCACGCTCGACGAGGGCGACATGTTCGACGTCCGCCTCGACAATGCGTTGGCGGTATCATCGGGCGTGCATTGGCACGGCCTCAATCCACCCTGGCGCCAGGACGGCGTGCCCTATGTGAGCCAGCTGCCGATCGGTCCGGCGCAGAGCCTCGACTACAAGTTCCCGGCCAGGCCTGCGGGCACGCGTTGGATGCACTCGCATTTTGGCCTGCAGGAACAAAATCTCCTGGCGGCACCGCTGATCGTGCGCGAGACCAGCGCAATCCGCAGCGGTCTGCAGGAGGTGGTCGTTCTGCTCGAAGACTTCTCGTGGACCAACCCGCGGAAGCTGTACGACGATCTGCGCAAGGCCAAGCCCGATGATGGCGGCATGAACATGAAGACGAACATGTCTGCGCCGGACCTCAACGACATCCAGTACGACGCCTATCTCGCCAACGACCGGACGCTGGCCGATCCGCAGGTCATCGACGTCGAGCGCGGCGCCGAGGTACGCCTGCGGATCATCAACGGATCGGCGTCGAGCAACTTCACCATCGACCTCGGCGCGATCGAAGGGGCGCTGGTGACTGTCGACGGCAACCCGGTCGTGCCGCTGAAGGCGAGCCGTTTCCCGCTCGGTACCGCCCAACGTGCCGACATCATCATGCGCATGCCCGCCGACGGCCATTCCGCAGCCGTGCTGGCGCTCGGCGAAGGCCGCACGCTGCGGACCGGCGTGGTGCTCCGACCGCCGCGGGCTTCGGTCGCGAGGATTTCCGACAACGCCGATGCGGCCGGCCCCATCGTCGGCCTGGAAATGGAGAAATCGCTACGTGCCAGCCAGCCGCTTGCCGTCCGGCCGGTCGATCGTTCGATCCCGATCGATCTCATCGGCACCATGGAGGGCTACGTCTGGCAGATGCCGGTCAACGGCATGGGCGGACTGCCGGTAAGGGTCGTCCGCGGCGAACGGGTCGAACTGGTGATGCGCAACCGCACGATGATGGACCATCCCATGCATCTTCACGGCCACTCCTTCCAGGTGACCGAAATCGACGGACAGAAATTTTCCGGGGCAGTGCGCGATGTCGTGGTGGTGATGCCGGGGACCACCGTGAAAGTCGTCTTCGACGCCGACAATCCCGGCCTGTGGGCCTATCACTGCCACAACCTCTATCACATGGCGGCCGGCATGTTCACGACGGTCGTTTATGAAGGCTTCGCCTGACACCATGGGAAACACGATGGAACTGCTCGTCCCCTCGCTGGCCCAACTCGACGCCTATGCCGATTCGCTGCGAAACGGATTCTGGTCGGACAATCTCCGCCGCGAAGCCTCCGCCCGCGAGGAACTGGAGAAGATCGTAGCCGATCCGGCCGCTTTCGTGGCCTCGCTCGACGACCCAGAGGCCAAGGGCCCGCCCATCCCGCTGCCGGATGGCAGCACGGTTGAGCGCCTGCCCGGCTACCGCCGCTGGATGTGGGACGGCGGGTTCTGCGGTTCGGTGAATTTCCGCTGGCAGCCTGGCACGTCGGAGCTTCCGCCCTATAGCCTTGGCCATCTCGGCTACGGCGTCGTGCCATGGAAGCGCCGCCGGGGTTATGCCACGCGCGCCGTGGCATTGATGCTGCCGGAGGCACGCAAGCTCGGCCTCGAATACATCGACCTGACGACCGATCACGACAATTTTCCCTCGCAGAAGGTCATCACTGCAAACGGCGGCACCCTTGTCCGCCGCTTTACCAAGGCGGCGGGCCAGGGCGGGGCCGAGGCCCTGCTGTTCCGGATCGCGCTTTAGGCGCCGACCCGTACGACGGTTTCGGCCATCGCCGAAAGGAGCGCGAGACCACGGGCTTTAAGCGCCCGCGACGAGTCCTTGCCGCCGATTTCGCCCTCCAGCACCAGAGCGATAAAACCGTGCATCGAGGCTCCGGCGAAGTCGGTCATGCGCTGCTTGATCTCGCCTGACGCGTGCGGAATGGCGGCTTCGACAGCAGCGCCATGAAGCGCCCGAACCGCCTCCGACGCGGCAGCAAGAGGTCCGGCTTCCAGCCGATTGGCCTCACGACTGAACATGAGCTGGAACAGCGCCGGATTGCCGGCGGCGAAAGCCATATAGCCAATCCCCTGGGCAACCAGCTGTCCGGTGGCGCTGCCGTCGGCCCGCGCGGCCTCAGCTGTCATGGCAGCCGCCAACTCGTCGAAACCACGGGTTGCCAACTCGGCCAGCAGATCGTCGATCGAAGCGAAATGATAGGCCGGCGCGGCATGGGAAACGCCTGCCCGCCGGGCACATTCGCGCAAGGTGAAGCCGCGGATGCCCTTCTCCTCGAGAAGCGTCCGGCCCGACGTCGCCAGCGCCTCCCGAAGTTGGCCATGATGATAGGGCTGGCTCTTTTGGCGGGACATTTTGCCTCCAGCAAGATTCTACTATTCTAATCTTTACGCTGGAAAGAGGCGAAAATCCGGCTGACACCACACCGCTGCTGTGGCTGACTTTGGTCCATAGCAGGGAAAGAGAGCAGAAAATGGCGTTTGAAGCCTGGGCGGCCTTCGCGGCGGCATCGACAATCCTGCTCCTCATTCCAGGGCCGACCGTGCTGCTTGTCGTGTCCTATGCCTTGGGCCAGGGCTGGCGGACCGCGCTCCCCATGGCCGTGGGCGTTGCCCTCGGCGACTTCACCGCCATGACACTTTCCATGCTGGGACTGGGCGCCCTGCTTGCCGCCTCTGCCACGCTGTTCACCGTACTGAAGTGGGTGGGCGCCGCCTACCTGGTCTATCTCGGCATAAAGCTCTGGCGGGCCGGCGGTACGCTGGATGCAGCGCCCCGAGCCGATGCGGTGTCGGCTGGCCGGATGCTCGGTCACGCCTGGCTGGTGACTGCCCTCAACCCCAAGAGCCTCACCTTTTTCGTGGCGTTCCTGCCCGTTTTCCTCGACCCGGCCGCGGCCTTCCTGCCCCAGATGCTGGTGTTCGAGACGACCTTCCTGATGCTCGCCTTCGCCAACGCCTTCGGCTACGCCCTGGTGGCCACCAAGGCACGGCGCCTCGCGGCAAGCCCGCGGGCGATCGGTGTCGTCAATAAGGTGGGCGGCGGCCTTCTGGTCAGCGCCGGCGTAGCGACCGTCAGCTTCGGCGGCGCGCGGAGCTAACCAAACTGCCGACCGTCAGGGGGCGACGGCCGCCTGCGCCAGCCCGGCCAGCGCCTTGCTCAATCCCGTCACCGCCGGACACTGAGCGACGCCATGGCGCTGCGCGATGAAGGCCGGGTCGTTGTAGCCAAGCCAGACCTGGTCCCGAGCATCCTTCCAGACGAGCGCCTTCAGCGGCAAGTCGATGCCAACCGACTGGGCGCATTCCATGAAGGGCGTGCCGCCTTGCGGATTGCCGAAGATCAGGACCTCGGCCGGGAGCAAGGTCTTGCCGATCTTGGCAGCGCCTGCAGCGTGATCGATGCGGGCGAAAATCACCAGCCCTCGCTCCTTGGACACTGCCTCGAAGCGATCCATGGTTTCCTTGGCGGAATGAGGGCTCTTCAACGCGACGAGACCGTCAGCCGCTGCCACGGGGCCGGCGATCAACAGCAACAATGACAGAGCGAAAGCCAGCAGGCGCTTCATGGGACCCTCCCGTTTCCTGGCGAGGCAGCCCGAATTTCGGGGGCGAGCACCCCGGGCCACGCCTGAGTGTACGAGGCGATGGCCGGCCCGCTTCATCACGTCAGTCCACGGTTGCGTGAACCGCCGTGGCGAATGCGGCGCATCGGCAAGGAAGAATTAGTGGCGAGCCCGGCTGGATTCGAACCAGCGACCACCAGCTTAGAAGGCAGGTGCTCTATCCACTGAGCTACGGGCCCGAATGCCTAGGATAGCATACGCCGCAATGGCGTGCCGTCAGTGCGTCCAGCGGCCGACGCGGGTATAGGCGAAATTGTCGGCATAGGCCTTGGGTCTCACCACGCGCGTATGCGGCTGCTCGACCGTGTATTGCCAGCCATTCTTCTCGGCGTGGGCCTTGGCTTCGTCGAGGCTGGCGAAGCGCAACTTCACCTGTTCCATGGTGTCACGCGAACTGGTCCAGCCCATCAGCGGATCGACCTGCTTGGGCGACGGCTCGGGCTCGAGCACCCATTCGTGGGTGTTGCGCATGCCGGCCTGCATGGCGGTCTTGGCCGGCTTGAAGATACGAACCTTCATGAACTCCGATACTCCAACTGACGGGGGCGTGGTCGGGGCGGCCGGATTCGAACCGACGACCTTCTGCGCCCAAGGCAGACGCGCTACCAGACTGCGCTACGCCCCGCCGCATGGCTTTGCAGGCCGGCACTTCTAGCAGTGGCAGGGGCACCTCGAAAGCGCAAATTCCGGGTGCTATAGTGCGTCATGTTCGATCAAACGCCCGAGGAAGGCCGTCCCGGCCGCGCGCCGTCGGTCAATGTCCTGGGCGGCGCCCTGCAACCCTGCTCGGTCGAGCCAGTAACCGGCTTCTATCGCGATGGCTGCTGCAATACCGGCCCCGAGGATATCGGCCTGCACACGGTCTGCGTCGTGACGACGGCGGCGTTTCTGGCCTTCTCCAAGGCCCGCGGCAACGATCTCAGCACGCCCATGCCTCAATATGGCTTTCCAGGCCTCGTGCCCGGCGACCGCTGGTGCCTGTGCGCGGCACGTTGGCAGGAAGCGCTCGACGGCGACGCAGCGCCCCGGGTCGTTCTTGAGGCCACGCATGCCGCGACGCTGCGCGTCGTGCGACTCGACGATCTGAAGAAATACGCCTTCCGTCCGAACTAGAATATCCCGTCGACTTCGCCCTCGGCGGTCAGGCGGATGCTCTCGGCTGCGGGAACTCGGGGCAGACCAGGCATACTCATGATGTCACCGGCCATGGCGACCACGAAGCCGGCGCCGGCCGATAGCCGGACTTCTCGGACCGGCAGGGTATGCCCGGTCGGCGCACCGCGCAGCTCGGGATCGGCGGCGAAACTGTACTGGGTCTTGGCGATGCAGACCGGCAGCTTGCCGTAGCCCGCCGCCTCGAGCGCTTTAAGCCGGCGCTGCGCCGTGCCCGCAAAGGCAACTCCTGACGCGCGGTAGATTTCCTTCGCCACGGTCTCGATCTTCTGCGCGAGCGGCAGACCGTCGGGGTAGAGAGTCCTGAAGGCCGCCTTGCCCTCGTCGAGCGTCTCGACCGCGGCCCGGGCCAGGGCTTCCGCCCCCGCTCCGCCCTTCGCCCAATGCTCGCAAAGATATGCCTTGGCGCCAGCGGCGGCGCACTTTTCCTCGACCAGCTGCAGTTCGGCCGGCGTGTCGCTCACGAAACGATTGATGGCAACCAGAACCGGCAGCCCGAACTTCGCGAGGTTCTCGACATGCCGCAGCAGATTGGGCAGGCCGCGTTCGACCGCGCCGAGATCCTCCTTGCCGAGCGCCTTCTCGTCGGCGCCACCATGCAGCTTGAGCGCCCGTACCGTGGCCACGACCACGGCCAGGCCGGGCGTCAATCCTGCCTGACGGCACTTGATATCGAGGAACTTCTCGGCTCCGAGGTCGGCGCCGAAGCCGGCTTCGGTCACGACATAGTCGGCCAGCGCCAGCGCCGCCCGCGTGGCGATCACCGAGTTGCAGCCGTGCGCGATGTTGGCGAACGGCCCGCCGTGAATCAGCACCGGATTGTTCTCGAGCGTCTGCACCAGGTTGGGCTTGGCCGCATCCTTCAGCACCGCGGCCATGGCCGGCGCCGCCTTGAGATCGCCTGCCGTCACCGGCTTGCCGTCGCGGGTTTCGGCCACGACGATCCGCGCCAGCCGATCCTCGAGGTCCGCAAGGTCACGCGCCAAGCAGAGGATCGCCATCACTTCCGATGCCGTGGTGATGTCGAAGCGCGTCTGGCGGGGAAAGCCGTTGGCCACGCCACCAAGGTTGGTCACCAGGTCGCGCAGCGCCCGGTCGTTCATGTCGAGTACACGCGGCCAGAACACGCGCCGGGCATCGATGCCCAGCGCATTGCCCCAGTAGATGTGGTTGTCGAGCATTGCGGCCAGCAGATTGTGGGCCGTGGTGATGGCGTGGAAGTCGCCGGTGAAATGCAGGTTGATGTCGGCCATCGGCACGATCTGCGCCTGGCCGCCACCGGTGGCGCCGCCCTTCTGGCCAAAGCACGGTCCGAGACTGGGCTCGCGGAGCGCGATCGCCGTCTTCTTGCCAAGGCGGTTGAGAGCATCGCCCAGGCCGATCGTCGTTGTGGTCTTGCCCTCGCCAGCCTTGGTCGGGCTGATCGCCGTCACCAGGATGAGCCTGCCCGGCTTGCGGCCCTCCAGGGAGTTGACGAACGCGGCATCGAGCTTCGCCTTATCCCGGCCATAGGGCTCCAGCGCATCGCCCGGTATGCCCAGCCGCGCGGCAACATCGGTCATCGGCTTCTTGATTGCGCGCCGGGCGATCTCAATATCTGACATTCACGTTCCCCAAACCCCGTCTTTCGATGGGCGCGACCCTAGCGAGACGACGCTACCGAGCCAACAGGAGAGACCATGAAGGCGTGGGCAAAAATCGACTGCGCATTGGCCGACTATGTCGACGACAACTGGCTGCGTGACAGCGCCGTCAAACGCCGGTTACGCGAGGAGACGGCCAAGCTGTCGGCAGGCGGCATGCAGATCGCCGCCCACCAGGGCCAGCAAATCGTCCTGCTCGCCCGCGCCATTGGTGCCCGGCGTGCCGTCGAGGTCGGCACCTTTACCGGTTACTCCTCACTCTGTATCGCCGAGGCGCTGCCGGCCGACGGCAAGCTCTGGTGTTGCGACGTGAGCGAGGAATGGACGAGAACCGCCCGGCGCGCCTGGAAAGAGGCCGGCGTCGACAGCCGCATCGAACTCACCATCGGACCGGCGCTGGGCACGCTCGACTGGAAGGCCTTGCCGGGCAACTCGACCTCGCCTTCATAGACGCCAACAAGGACGACTATGACGCCTACTACGAGCGCTGCCTGAAGCTCGTGCGACCGGGCGGGCTGGTCCTGATCGACAACGTGCTATGGGGTGGGTCGGTGGCGAATCTCGCGATCGACGACAGGGACACCAAGGCAATTCGGGTGCTGAATGCCAAGCTTAAATCCGACGAACGCGTGGATCTTGCCCTGTTCACGGTGGGTGACGGCATGACCTGCGCGCTGAAGCGTTGATGGCTATTTCGCGTTGCCGAAGATCTCGTGCCGGACCTTGTCGCCCGGCTTGACGCCGAGCAGCTTGGCACTGCCGCCATTGATCTCGAGTACGCCGCGCACCGGGGCCGTGCTGGGGATCGCTTCGGTCGACAATGGCACGGCGTTCGAATGAACGTGCCGGACCGTGCCATCGGCTGCGATGAAGATCATGTCGAGCGGGATCAGCGTGTTTTTCATCCAGAAGCTGACCGGCTGCTCTCGATAAAAGTCGAACAGCATGCCTTCATAGGGCCCAAGGCTCTTGCGAAACATCAGGCCGTGCGAGCGCTCGGCGTCGTTCGTGGCCATATCGACCTCGAACTTGAGCTCTCGCCCGGCGCTATCGATGACCAGAGACGAGCGCCTGAACTTGACGTCGGCACCCTGCCCGGCAGCGGCGCCGGCCACCAGGACAAAGGGGGCCGCAAAAAAGATACGGCGGCCGAGCCGTCGATTGAACCCTGCGAAAGCCATGCCCATGGATAGAGCCTGCAGGCCGATTTCGTCAAACTGAAGACGCTTGCGTGACATTGGGTCTGTTCTCATAGTGCAGGCCAATCATCGGGGGGAGCCGCGCCGCGGCTGAGAGGTTCGCAAGAACGACCCCGGGAACCTGATCCGGTTAATGCCGGCGTAGGGACTGGTGAATTCTGTGACGACCTCCCCTTCCCTTATCGTGCGCAACGCGCGCATCGCCTTCGGCGATCGCGTGGTGGCCGACAAGCTCACCCTCGAATTTCCCGCAGGCCGGACGACCTGCCTGCTGGGACGCAGCGGTGTCGGCAAGACCTCACTGCTGCGCTGGCTGGCGGGTCTGTTGCCCGACACCGAGCGTGCACACCCCGTAGCCTATATGGCGCAACGCGACCTGCTGCTGCCGTGGCTGGATGTGCTCGGCAACGTGATGCTGGGTTATCGCCTGCGCCACGACCGAGAAGCGTTGCGGGCCGCCGAACCCCGGGCGCGCGCTTTGCTTGCAGAGGTAGGACTCGGCGATCGTCTGACGGACCGACCCGGTGCCCTGTCCGGAGGCATGCGCCAGCGCGTGGCGCTTGCCCGCACTCTTTGCGAGGACCGCGTCGTTGTCCTGATGGATGAGCCTTTTGCCCACCTCGATGCGGTGACGCGCCTGGAACTGCAGGACCTTGCCGCACGACTGCTCGCCGGCCGGACAGTGGTGCTGGTAACCCACGATCCCCTGGAAGCACTCCGCATCGGCGATCAGATCCGCGTTCTGTCGGGAACACCTCTCGCGGCGGGGCCGATCCTCGAGCCGCCGGGGCCGATACCGCGCGATCCAGCCGACCCGGCGCTGCTCGCCTTGCAGGCGCGGTTGATTTCCGAGCTCCGGAGCGTGGCGTGAGACCGTTGATCACCGCGCTCGGATTGCTCGCCGCCTGGGAGGTTTTGACCTGGCTGACCGGCGTGCCGCCCTACATCCTGCCGCCGCCGTCACGCGTCGCGGTGGTGCTGGCCGAGCGCTTCGACCTGCTGATCGAACAGGGCTTCTGGACTGCGGCCGAGATGACACTCGGGCTCGTCCTCGGCTTGACGCTCGGGGCGGGCCTGGCCGTGGTGTTTGCCGTGTCGGCGGGATGGCGCCGTTGGGCCCTGCCGCTCGTCATCGTCTCACAGGCGGTGCCGGTGATCGCCATCGCGCCCCTGCTCGTGTTGTGGCTGGGTTACGGCATGGCCTCCAAGGTCGCGATGGCAGCGCTGGTGATCTTTTTCCCGGTCGTCAGCACTCTTTACGATGGCCTGCGCCGGACCGATCCGGGCTGGCTCGATCTCGCGCGCACGATGGATGCAGGCTCGCCCGCGATGCTCTTCCAGATTCGGCTGCCCGCGGCCCTTCCCGCCTTCGCTTCCGGGGCGCGCATCGCGGCGGCCGTGGCGCCGATTGGCGCGGTGATCGGCGAATGGGTCGGCGCAAGCGCCGGGCTCGGCTATCTGATGACCCAGGCATTGGCGCGCGGACAGACGCCGCTGGCCTTCGCTGCTCTCTTCCTGCTCTGCCTGCTCGGCCTCGCTCTCTACTACTCAACGGACTGGGCTGCCCGCCGCCTGGTGCCGTGGCAAATTTCTCAAGGAGACTGACGATGCGTCTACTGGTTCAGGCGATGATGGCGTTGACGATTGCGTGCACGGCTTTGCCGGCCGCCGCGCAGGACAAGGTCCGAGTCCTGCTCGATTGGTTCGTGAACCCCGACCATGCCGCGCTGGTCATCGCCAAGCAGAAGGGCTTCTTTGCCAAGCACGGCCTCGACGTCGAGCTGATCGCGCCGGCCGATCCCAATGCGCCGCCCAAGCTGGTGGCGGCGGGCCAGGCCGACTATGCCGTGTCATACCAGCCGACGCTGCAGATGCTGGTGGCCGAAGGGCTGCCCCTGGTAAGGGTCGGTGTCCTCGTTGCCCAGCCGCTCAATGCGCTGGTCGCCCTCGATGACGGACCGATCAAATCCATCGCCGACTTCAAAGGGCGCAAGATCGGCTATTCGATCGCGGGCTTCGACGAAGCACTGCTGGGCGCGATCCTCGAAAGCGCCGACCTCACGCTCAAGGACGTCACCCTCATCAACATCAACTTCGCCCTCACCACCGCCCTGATGAGCCGGCAGGTCGATGGCGTGATCGGCGCCTTCCGCAATTTCGAACTGAACGACCTTGAACTGAACAAGGCCAAGGGTCGTCTCTGGCTGGTCGAGGAGAACGGCGTGCCGGTCTACGACGAACTCATTCTGGTCGCCAAACGCGAAACGCACGATGCTGCACGGACCAAGAAGTTTCTCGCTGCTATCACGGAAGCTACGGCATGGCTCAAGGCCAACTCGTCCGAGGCCTGGGCCATTTTCTCAAAGTATGGCAAGGAACTCGACAACGACCTCAACCGGATGGCGTGGCGGGACACGGTGCCCCTGCTGGCAAACGACCCGGCGGCGCTCGACCGGGCGCGCTATGACGCCTTCGCGGCGTTCCTGGTGAAGCGCGGACTGATAAAGCAGGCGCCGGCAGCGGACAGTTACCTGCGCGACGTCCGGTGAATCGGGTTCAGGCGGCCCTGATCTCGATGACCTGAAGGCCCTTCTCGCCTTCGCCGATGCGGATCATCACCTTCTGGCCCAGCACGAGGGATTCGAGTCCATGGCGGCGCAAAACGGCGGCGTGGACAAAGATATCGCCATCGGTGGCTTCGCGGGTGACAAAGCCATAGCCACGTTCGTTGTTGTACCATTTGACCAGCGCCACGATGTATTCTCCCATCGCAACGCCGTCCGGTATCGGCGGCGGCTTGGGCGGCACGGCGACTGCCGTCGACGAATCGACCTCGAGCACCTTCATGACCTGCCAGCCCTTGGGGCCACGGACACCGGCGCAAACGACAGTCGCACCGGGCTTGATGTCCTCATGCCCGGCTTGCCGAAGTGTCGTCACATGCAAGAACGCGTCGCTATTGTCGATGTCGAGGGCAAGAAATCCGTACCCTTTGACCGCGTTGAACCACTTTACTTTACCACGCAGCTCAACTGAACCCGCGTCCCCGCTCGCTTCCCCCTGGTGGGTCGTCATTCAACGATCCCGTGTTGTTATGCGGAAATCCTATCATCCCGGGGCGCGGACGCAACTGTCCTTGTGACAAAGTATCGAGACCCGTTAGGCGACACCGCACAGCCAACAAGGAGGCGCCGTTCGATGTTCAAGCCCGATCTGTTCAAAGGCAAGCGCTTCCTCGTCACTGGAGGCGGCACAGGGCTCGGCCGGATGATGATGGAAAAGTTCGTCGAGCTGGGCGCCGATTGCGTTATCTGCGGCCGCCGCGGCGGTGTCCTTGAAGAGACCGCCGCACAGGTCATGGCCAAGAACCCCGGGCGCCGCGTCGACGTTCACAGCGTCGATATCCGGGTCGCCACGGCCGTCGAGGAAATGATCGAACGGATATGGGCCACGGGGCCGCTCGATGGGTTGGTGAACAACGCCGCCGGCAACTTCATTTCCCAGACCAAGGACCTCAGTCCTCGCGCCTTCGACGCGATCGCCAACATCGTCCTTCATGGCACATTCTACATGACCAATGCCTGCGGCAAACGCTGGATCGCCGAGAAGCGCAAGGCAAGCGTGCTCAGCATTCTGACGACCTGGGTGTGGACCGGCAGCCCCTTCGTCGTGCCGTCGGCCATGTCAAAGGCCGGCGTCGCCGTCATGACACAGAGCCTCGCTGTCGAATGGGCCCGCCACGGAATTCGCCTCAACGCCATCGCTCCCGGCCCCTTCCCCACCGAAGGCGCCTGGGCCAGGCTCAATCCACTGAAAGAAGATGACGACAACCGCTACAGCACCCGCAACCCGATGGGCCGTGTCGGGCGGCCAAGCGAACTTGCCAACATGGCCGCCTTCCTGATGAGCGAGGAGGTCGAGTACATCAACGGCGAGGTGATCGCGATCGACGGCGCCATGGGACTCATGGGCAACGGCACCTTCTCCAGTATGATGGCCTACAGTGAAGCCGACTGGCAGCGCATCCGCGAGCAGATCCAGTCGGCCAACGCCAGCGACAAGGCAAAACGCAGCTAGGACCTGTCGAGCAATGTTGGCAGGCGGGCATCACGTCGGCTGGATGTGTTGCCCGAATGCAACACGCGGGAACGATTGATGCAAGTGGCCGTTCGGACGAGCCACGCCCGGCCTCAATTGAGCCAAAGTGTCGTGGTCATTTGTTCATCCCAATTATCCAATTCCGGGTCCCCTATGAGATCCTGTCGTGCGGTTGAGCAGTAAATCAGCATCCCAAGCATTGAGGTCCATGGCGCCATCGTTTGATGTGCGTGTTGGTGTGCTGCTCGCGGTGCTGCTGCTCGCGACTGGCGGTGGTACGGCCATGGCTCAGTCGGTCGAATTCCGCCACTGGCACGGGGTCACTGCAATGACCCGCCAACCGGAGCAGGTCATCGCCGGCACGATGGCTGAATGGCGTGGCCTGTGGAGCCGGGTCGGCCTTCCGGCGCCTGATATGTTCGAGCAGGGCCGGATGAGAGCGGTCGGCATTTTCCTCGGCCGTCGTGCCGGCGAGGGATACGCAGTCAATGTCCTGTCGACCAGTTGGCGGCGTAACCGCGTTGTCGTCGTGTTCGAGGAACGCATGCCACCTGAAATCATGCTGGCACAGCGCACGGCACCGCGGCCGGTCGCCAGCCCTCCCCCATCCCCGCCAGCCAGGCCCGGCGCCATGGCCGGTTTCGCGGCGCCAAGCGCACCTGCCATCACCAACCTGCCACCGGCAGCAGGCGGGCCCGTGGGTCATCCCACGTCACCTTGGGCGATCATTTTGGTCCATCGCGGCGACCTGCCGGTCACCGTCGAGCAGCGCCTTTTCCGCTGACCGCGGCGCTAATGGGAGTGCCTCGGCACTCCCTTCGTTTGCGCGATCTTCTGGTAGTTCACGGCGAAATCCAGGCAAGCGCCACTGGCGAGCTGGCCAACGAATTTCCGCTGCAACTCCTGCCACGGTGTCTGGCTCTCCCTGAGGTCGGGCTTCCACGCCGCCTTGCGCTCGGCGTACTCGGTATCCGAAATCAGAATGTCGGCACGACGCTTGCCGATGTCGATGCGTACCTTGTCTCCTGTCTTGAGAAGGGCAAGTCCGCCGCCGACCGCCGACTCGGGCGACGCATTCAGGATCGACGGACTGGCCGACGTCCCGCTTTGCCGGCCGTCGCCGACGCAGGGCAGCAGCAGCACGCCACCCTTTACCAGCCGGTCCGGCGGCAGCATGTTCACCACTTCCGCCGCACCCGGATAGCCAACGGGTCCGGCGTTGCGGATGAACAGGATGCTGTTTTCGTCGATCGGCAGCTTGGGGTCGTTGATCCGGTGGTGATAATCCTCCGGCCCCTCGAACACGATTGCGATACCTTCAAAGGCATCCTTGTCGCCCTTGCGCTCCAGGTACTTCTTGCGGAACTCCGGCGAGATGACCGAGGTCTTCATGATCGCCGAGTCGAAAATATTGCCGGTCATGACGGCGAAGCCAGCAGTGTCGAGCATCGGCTTGTCGTAGGTCTTGATCACCTCGCCATCGGCCGGCGTTGCCCCGTTGAGATTCTGCGCCATGGTCCTGCCGGTGACGGTAAGAGCGTCGCCGTGGATTTTCTTCCTGGCCAGAAGTTCGGCCATGACGGTCGGCACGCCGCCGGCGCGATGGAACGCTTCGCCGAGATACTTGCCGGCAGGCATGCAATTCACGAGCAGAGGAATATCGTAGCCGATCTTGTCCCAGTCGGCGTTGACCAGCTCAACGCCGATATGCCGGGCAATCGCGTTGATGTGCGGCGGACAATTGGTCGAGGCGCCGAGCGCACTCGCCGCGACGATGGCGTTCTCGAAAGCCTTGCGGGTCAGAATGTCCGAAGGTTTCAAATCCTCCCACACCATGTCGACGATGCGTTTGCCGGTCTCGTAGGCAATCTGGCCACGCTCCCTATAAGGTCCGGGAATCGCCGCACAGCCGGTGAGCGACATGCCGAGTGCCTCGGCCATGCTGTTCATCGAAAGCGCCGTGCCCATGGTGTTGCAGTGGCCGACGCTGGGCGCGCTCGAAGCCACCATCTCGACGAATTTCTCCATGTCGATGCGGCCTGCCGCAAGCTCCTGGCGGGCATACCAGACGATGGTGCCGGAACCTGCAAGGCCGCCGGCAAAATGCCCGTCCAGCATCGGACCACCCGACAGCACGATCGCCGGAATATTGACCGTAGCGGCTCCCATGATCATGGCGGGAGTGGTCTTATCGCAGCCCGTGGTCAGCACGACACCGTCGAAGAAATAGCCGTATAGGCATTCGACCAGACTGAGGTAGGCAAGATTGCGGTCGAGCGCCGCGGTCGGCCGCTTGCCGGTTTCCTGGATCGGATGGACCGGGAATTCGATGGGGATGCCGCCGGCGTCACGGATGCCGTCGCGCACACGGCTCGCCAGATCAAGATGGTGCCGGTTGCACGGCGACAGGTCGCTACCGGTCTGGGCGATCCCGATGATCGGCCGGCCGCTGCGCAGCTCGGCAAGCGTCAAGCCGAAGTTCATGTAGCGTTCTAGATACAGCGCTGCCATCGTCGGATCGCCCGGGGCGTCGAACCATTCGCGGCTGCGCAGCCGGCGCTTGCCGGTACCATCATTTTTTGCGTTGGCGCCTGTCTTCTTGGCCATCCGATTTTCTCCAGATTTGTTGAGACAACCCTGGGAGAACGAGCCCGGGAAGTCCAGTGTCCCGCTTGAGGTTGACCCGGTGCCGTGACAAATGGTTTGAAATGAAAACCTCTCCCGCCATCGTCTGCCTCGGCGAACCACTGATCGAGTTCAACCGGCCGCGCGAAGGCGACGGCCGAACCTGGCTGCAGGGCTTTGGCGGCGATTCACAGAACGTCGCGATAGCTGCCGCTCGTCAGGGGGTGCCGAGCGGCTACATCACGGGGCTCGGTGCGGACTGGATGGGCGACGCCTTTCTCGCCCTTTGGAAGTCGGAAGGCGTCGATGCCTCGAGGGTCACCCGCCACCCAAGTGCCCCAACCGGCGTCAGTTTCGTCACCCACAGCGAAGCCGGCCACAAGTTCGATTATCTGCGCAAGAACTCCGCAGCATCCCTGATGACTCCGGAAGGGCTTCCCGTGGACTATATTGCCGGGGCGCGATTTCTTCACCTCTCGGCCATCGGTCAGGCGATCAGTGACAGTGCCCGGCAGACCTGCGACGCCGCCATCACCGCGGCTCGCGCGTCCGGTGTGAAGGTTTCCTACGACACCAATCTCCGCCTCCGACTCTGGGGCCTCGAGGCCGCCCGCCAAACGATCGATGCCACGATCGCCCGCTGCGATGTGGCACTCCCCAGTCTTGATGATTCGCAGCAGCTCACCGGGCTTTCCGCCCCCGACGCCATCGTCGATTACTATCTCGAACTTGGCGCTCCATTGGTGGCCCTGAAAATGGGGGCCGAGGGGTCACTGCTCGCCACCCCGCAGAAACGCTTCCGTGTGCCAGCCCATCAGGTCCAGGCGGTCGACGCGACCGGTGCCGGCGACACGTTCGACGGTGCCTTCCTGGCCCGCCTGCTGGCCGGCGACGAACTGCAATCCGCCGGACGCTATGCCAATGTCGCCGCCGCGCTGTCGACGACGGGGTATGGCGCCATCGCCGCCATACCCCGACCGGCCGATGTCCTCAAAGTGCTGTCGCGCGCCTGATCTTTGGTGTCAGCGCTCGTGCAAAACGCCAGAACACAGTGATCTGCTGGGCAATCCAGCCACGGTCGTTGTCGTTGTCGACCGCCGGATCGGCCACGCCCGTCGGCCGGTTTCGCGTATCGTAGATCGCGGTTCCGAACAGAATGTCCCAAATCGGAAATACCGGTGCGAAGTTGTGATCTTGGATGTGGCGCTCTTCAGGGCTCGCAAGCGCATGATGCAGCCTGTGGAATCGCGGCCCGACCAGCAGCCGATTGCCAAGCCAGCCGAAGTTCATGTCGACGTTGGCGTGAGACCAGCTCTCGACGAGGCGGCCGATCATCAGGATGATGACATACTCGCCGGGCTGGACACCGACGAGTTGGGAGAACAGGACCAGCGCCAGGGTGATCAGCAAATCGTCAACGACGTGATTGCGGTCGTCCGTCCACACTGTCATTCGGCGCTGGCTGTGATGCAGGCTGTGCAGTGCCCACCACCACGGGAATGCGTGCTGCGCGCGATGCAGCCAGTAGGCGGCAAAATCGTAGAGAACGAAGTAGAGCAGAAACGAGGCCAGTGCATTGTCACCGAGCCATGGCAGTATCCGCTCCAGCCGTGGCGGCGCAAAACCCCAGGCCCGTACCGCCAATTCGATCTCCTGGACCAGCGGATAGGTAACGACAAAGATCGCCAGCGGCACGATGCCCAGCTTGTTCAGTAGCGTATATATCTGGTCGACCAGGATCAGGCGGTCGTCCTTGCCGGATTTCTCCAGCGGCCAGCGCCGTTCGAAGAAGCGCATACCGACGGCAATGACCACGATCTGGACCACACCCAGCATGACAAACTCGACGGCGTTGTAGCCCGGCTCGTACCAGGCCATCAGCCCGAACTCGAACAGGACAGGGCCGACGGCGGTCTCGAAGATCCAGGTTTGGAGGCCGACCCAGATATCAATAAGGTCGCGCATCGATGCGCCCAATTACTTCTGATCTTCCGCCGTCGACGCCGCGCGCACCGGCCCGCGCGCCGGTCCCGCCGCTCCCGACTGCAGCATGAACACGCCATGCGGGGATTTGCCCACCGGGATGCTGGCGACGACCCGCAACTGCTCGATATCGATCACCGCCACCCGGCGCAGGAAACGCTGCGTCACCCACAGCTCCTTGCCGTCCGGCGTGATGGCCATACAGTCCGGGCCGCCCGGAACGCGGACGTTGCCGACCACCTTCATCTCAGTCGTGTCGATCAACGATATCGTGCCCTCGACGCGATTGCTCAGGAAGTAGAGACGACCATCACCCTGGGGCCAGAAGTTGTGTGCACCCTTGCCGGTCTGCAGCGTGCTCTGTACGCCGCCATCCTTCGGGTCGACAACGACGATACCGTCCTCGCCGGTCAGCGCCACCAGCAAACGTTTATTGTCGGGCAGCATGACGATACCGGCCGGCGCGTTGCCGACGGGAACGTTCCACTTCAAAGTTTGCGTCTGCAGGTCGAATGCCGCAAGCCGGCCGCTCTGCTGCAACGTCACGAAAACGGTCTTCGACTCCGCGTCAAACGCAATGTGGCTGGGCAGGCCATCAATGAAAATTCTCCCGGCGAGGCGGTAGCCGTCGGCGTGGAAGATATCGACATGGTCCAGCCTGTAGGCCGCCGTGACGAACCACTTGCCGTTAGGGCTGAAGCCCATGTGATAGGGATCGATGACGTCCTTGACGACCCGCGTGCGTTCACCGGTCTTGATATCGAGCCCGAGCAGTTCGTTGGTTACCGTCGAACCAATCAGCATTTCCTTGCCGTCAGGTGTCACGATCACATGATGTGGCTCGCGCCCGACCGGATAGCGCGCCAGCTCGATCCGGCTGCTGCGACTCAGAATGCTGTAGGAGGCCTCGTCCGAATTGAGGACAAGAACGGCGTCCGCCCGGGCAGCTTCACCGGCGCCCATGGCCAGTGCAATCGCCGCGAAGACCAATTTTCTCATCAAGATCGCCTAAGCTCCCAGCCCACCTTGAAGCACCTTTCCCGCACGAATGCTAGGGGTGTTTGAGCCCAGCCGCTGCGGCGGCAAGTCGCTCGACGCGCGTCCAATCCTGCCGCGCCACTGCGTCTCCAGGCGCCACCCAGGAACCGCCAACGCAGGCTACATTGGCAAGTGCCAGGTAGGCCGGGGCGGTATCCGCGCCTACACCGCCTGTAGGACAGAAGCGCATCCCGGGCAGTGGGGCGGCGACGGCCTTCAGCCAATTCAATCCGCCGGCGGCCCCGGCAGGAAAGAACTTGAGCAGCCTAAAACCCTGCTCCGCGAGTTCCATCGCCTCCGATACCGTCTGGACGCCGGGCAGAAAAGGCAGCCCCGAGGTCGAGGCCGCAAGGGCCAGGTTGGGCGTACAGCCAGGGCTGACGGCAAATCGCGCGCCCGCGCGCTTTGCCTTGTCGAACTGGTCGCCGGACAGCACGGTCCCCGCCCCCACCACGGCACCTTCGACCTCGCTCGCTATGGCATGCAATACATCCAGCGCCGGCGCTGTCCGCAGCGTAATCTCGATAACCGGAAGGCCGCCCCTGACCAATGCCCGTGCCAGCGGCACCGCATCGGCCAGCCGCTCGATCGTCAGGACCGGAATTACCGGCGCCAGAGCGGCGATTGCCTGCATGTTCACCGTCAAACGCTCCAGCCGCCGTCAACCACGTGCACCGCACCCGTCGTGAACGCCGCTTCATCGCTGGCCAGATACACGGCCAGCGCGGCGATTTCCTCGGCCGACCCGAAGCGACCCGTGGGTTGACGCTGCAGGAAAAATTGCCGGGCATCCGCACCGCCGCCCAAGGAACCGATCCGATCATCGAGCGAGGGTGTCTGGACGGTTCCCGGACAGATCGCATTGCAGCGAATGCCCTTGCTTACATAGTCGACCGCCACCGACTTGGTGAGCCCGATCACGGCAGCCTTCGTCGTGCCATAGACGAACCGCAGGGCAGCACCCTTAACCGACGAAGCTGCAGACGACATGTTGACGATGGAGCCACGCCCGCTGCCCAGCATGCCCGGCAAGAACGCCTGGATCGTCCAGAACATGCTGCGCACGTTGAGGTCGAAAGCGAATTGCCACTGCTCGTCAGTCGCCTCGAGCACCGAGCCGTGATGGACGAAACCGGCGCAATTGAACAGCACGTCGATGGCCCCGGTCTGTCCGGCCAGGGCGGCGATCGCCGCCTTGTCGAGCACATCGAGCTTATGGACATGAATGCCGGGTACATCCGCCAACGCCTCGAGCTTCACTGCATCGACATCGGTCGCCCACACCGTGGCACCTTCCTGGGCGAAGGCCCGTGCTGTCGCCGCACCGATACCCTGCCCCGCCGCCGTAACGACGCAAATCTTATCCTTCAGCCGCATGAGTTCGTCTCCGCATCCGCCAGAATTGATGTCCCACCACCGGCAGGCCGAGTACGACACTGGCCAGTAGCGGCACGGCGCCACTCGCCATTGCCGGAATGGCGGCAACGGCAAGCCAGACGCGCTCCCACATCGCCATCGGCGCCAGCATGTAGGCCGACAAGGCCGCACCAAGAAAGGTAATGCTCACGATGCATCCGGCGAATGTGACGAGAAAGTCCGACCAGTTGAATTCCGGGACGACGATCAGCAAGGCCGGCGAAAAGACGAAGATGAAGGGGACCAGGACCTTGGCAAGCGCCAAACGAAACGCCGTATTGCCTGTCTTGAATGGATCGGCCCCGGCCATGCTGGCCGCCGCGTAGGCCGCGACCGCAACAGGCGGCGTTATGTCGGCGAGCACTCCGTAATAGAAGACGAAGAAGTGCGCCACGAGCGGTGCGACGCCGAGAATGGCCAGCGCCGGCGCCGCCATCGTGACCATGATGATGTATGTTGCCGTCGTCGGTACGCCGCATCCCATCAAGATGCAGACGATCGCCGTCATCGCGAGGGTAAAGAATTTGACCAGCGTTGCCTTGTCGAAGGGCAACCAGACGTGGACCAGCGCCGTCGCATCGTTTGCGACATTGACGATAATTGTCGCGAATTTCAGCGCGGTGCCCGTCAGGGTGACGACGCCAACAATGACCCCGATCGCCGCCGCTGCCGCACCGACCGCCAGCGCGTACTTGGCTCCCACAACAAAGGCATCGGCCAGATCGCGCCAGTGCAGCGCCGGCGCCGGGTTGCGCAGCCACAGAATGACGCAAAGCACGACAAACGAACTGAAGCAGATTTCCCCAAACCAGTCGCCGAAGTCGCCTGGCAGCATCCCCCGGCCAAACGTCAGCAGCGCCGCCCAGGCAACCACGAGCAGGATCTCGATGGTCGGGGTGCGCTGGCGCTCGGAGCGGATCAGGCCGACCGCGATGCAGAGAAATATGCCCCAGAAGGCAGCCAGATAAGGTGTCGAGCCATCGAATATCTTCCAGATCAGCGCCGCCAGGGGAATCAGCGTAACCCAATCCTGCTTCAGGACGGCGCGCCAGTCGGGCATTTCCTCCGGCGTCAGACCACGCAGGCCGAGCCGCTTGGCCTCGAAGTGCACCTGGATGAAGACACCGTAGAAGTGCAGGAATGCCGGGATCATCGCCGCGGCGATGATCGTCTGGTACGGCAGCTCCAGGAACTCGATCATGAGGAAGGCCGCCGCCCCCATGACTGGCGGGGTGATCTGCCCGCCGGTGCTGGCCGTCGCCTCGACGGCCGCCGCGAAATGCGGCCTGTACCCCAACCGCTTCATCATCGGGATGGTCAACGACCCGACGGTAACCGCATTGGCGACCGACGAACCGGAAATCATACCGAAGAGCGCCGACCCGAAGATCGCAACCTTCGCCGGCCCGCCGGCGAAACGGCCTGCCACCGCCATCGCAAGCGCCAGGAACAGCCGGCCCAGTCCGATGCGCATTGCGACCACGCCGAACAGCACGAAATGGAACACGTAGGTCGCCACGACACCGATCGGGATGCCGTAGATGCCCTGGCTGGTGAGATAAAGATGGTCCGCCAGTTGCGACCATGAAGTTCCGGGATGAACCAGGATTCCCGGCATCCATGGTCCGGCAAAGGCATAGACGAC